>JAYTXT010000185.1:0-7492 GCA_043742765.1 Gammaproteobacteria bacterium
CCGCGGGCGGGCGCCGCCTGGCAAACAGGTAGAACTGCTAACCGCGTCGCAGCAGCCGCGCCTTGTCGTGCACCCAGTCGCGGTCCTTCTCAGTGGCGCGCTTGTCGTGCTGTTTCTTGCCCTTGGCGAGTCCAAGCTGGAGCTTGGCGCGGCCATGCTTCCAGTACAGCTCAAGCGGCACCAGCGTGTAGCCGCGCCGTTCGACGGCGCCAGACAGGCGATCAAGCTCGCTGCGGTTGAGCAGGAGCTTCCGGGTGCGGACCGGGTCGGCAATCTTGTGGGTGGAGGCAGTCTTCAGCGGGGCGATGTGCGCGCCGATCAGGAAGGCCTCGTTGTTGCGCATGTAGACGTAGCCTTCCGTGAGCTGCGCGCGGCCGGCGCGCATGGCCTTGACCTCCCAGCCCTCGAGCGCGAGCCCGGCCTCGAGCCGCTCCTCGATAAAATAGTCATAGCGCGCGCGCCGGTTTTCGGCAATCAGGCGTTCGGGGTTTTCGGGCTTCACCATGGGCGCATTGTACGCGTCCGGGTTGAGTCGGCCGGCGCGATGCTCCAGACTCGATGCTATGAGAACCGTGACGCGTTCGGCGCTGATCGCCCGCCTGCCCGAGCAGGTGTATGCGCTGGTCAACGACATCGCCAGCTATCCGACGTTCGTGCCGGGCTGCTCGGGCGCGGAGATCCTGATGCAGACTGAGCGCGAGGTGGTCGCGCGCCTGAAGGTGCAGCGCGGACCCTTGAGCACGCAGCTGACGACCCGCAATCACCTCACGCCGTATTCCGAAATCCGCATGGAACTGGTGTCCGGCCCCATGCGCTCGCTCGACGGCCTGTGGAGTTTTGCGCCCGCGGGGAGCAATGGTTGTCGCATCGAACTGCAGCTGCAGTTCGAATTCTCGAACTCGCTGAAGGCGGCGCTGCTTGAACCGCTGATCGAAGGCACCGCGGCGTCGATGGTGACGGCCTTCGTGGCCCGCGCGCAGCAGTCGCGTGCCTGAAGGTGCCGGGAAGCGCTGCCTGGTCGCGCTCGATGCGACCTCCGGACCGGGGCTTTACTGGGTGGATCTGCCGGGCGAAGCAACCGTCGCCGCAGCGCTGGCGCAGGCGCGCAGCCAGGCTGGATCGGATCCGGTAGGCCCAGCGATCGACTGGGAAGGCGCGGCCACGGGCATCTGGGGCGTGCGCTGCGAGCGCAGCGTGGTACCGCGGGATGGTGATCGGATCGAGCTCTACCGCTCACTCCCGGCAGATCCGCGTCAGCGCCGGCGGCAGCGGGCCGGCAAGACGAGGCCCTAGGCGCCCGGGGCGTTGACCGGTTTGCTGGAGACGTGCTCGGCGGGGTTGCCCTTGACGTCAGTATCGACGTGATCGACCAGGTCGCTGTGGAAGTAGACGGTCACGTGACTGCGGTGCGGGGACTGGAGCCGCCGCAGTTTGAGGTAGTAATCGTAGTCCCAGCGGTCATTCTGGAAGCCGCCGGGCACCATGGGTGTGCCGAGCAGGTAGCGCACCTGCGCGCGGGTCATGCCGGGCTTGACCTCGGCGACGCTGGTAAAGTCCAGGTGGTTCCCCTGCTGGATGGGCATGCGATACACGCAGCCGGTCCCGGCGAGCAGAGCCACCGCGATCACCAGGGTGGCAACGCCCCGCAATATGGTAATTTGCATGGTTCCAATCATACCGTTCGGGCGGACACATGGAAGGGAAAGATCTGCGCAAAGCGGGCCTCAAGGTCACGCTGCCGCGCCTGAAGATACTCGAACTCCTCGAGCGCAGCGTTACGCGGCACCTGTCGGCCGAGGAAATCTACAAGAGCCTGATCGGCTCGGCCGAGGATATCGGCCTCGCCACGGTCTATCGCGTGCTGACGCAATTCGAGGCCGCGGGCCTGGTAGCGCGCCACCACTTCGAAGACGGCATGGCGGTGTTCGAGCTGGTGCAGGGTGCCCATCATGATCATATTGTCTGCATGGACTGCGGGCACGTCGAAGAGTTCGTCGATTCGGAAATTGAGAAACGCCAGGATGCGATCGCTCAACAGCACGGTTTCAAGATCATGGAACACTCGCTGATACTCTACGGCCGTTGCCAGCGTGACGATTGCCCGCGGCACAAGCTGAAGCCGGCTTTGCGCGCTTAGCTCTTGCCACCACGCCCGCGGCGCGCGGCCGGCACCGCCGCGGCCGTGCTTGCTGCCCGCTCCAGCATCTCCACGGCGTGCGAGCGCGCCTTGGCAGTGATCTCGAGGCCGCCGAGCATGCGCGCAATCTCTTCGACCCTGGTGCCGCCATTGAGCGCCGTAACGCTGAGGCGCGTGGCGCGGCCGTCGCTGAGCTTGGTCACGCGCAAGTGCTGGTGGCCCTGACAGGCGACTTGCGCAAGGTGCGTCACGCATAGCGCTTGCGCCGCGCCACCGAGCCCCCGCAACTCGCGACCGACGATTTCCGCCACTGCGCCGCCGATGCCGGCATCGACCTCGTCGAAGACCATGCAGGGTGCGGCATTGCGCGCGCAGCACACTTGCACCGCGAGCGACAGCCGCGCCAACTCACCGCCGGAAGCGATCTTGGCAACGGCGCGCGGTGGCTGGCCCGGATTGGTGCTGACGCGGAATTCGACGCGATCGGCGCCGTGCGCGGCGGGCTCGGCACCGTCGAGGGGCGTGACATCGGCCACGAGACTGCCGCCGGCCATGCCCAGCTCCTGCATGCGGCGGGTGACGGCGGCGCCCAGGGCGCGCGCCGCCGTGGCGCGCGCGGCTGTGAGTTTGCGCGCCTGTTCCTGGTAGGACGCAAGCGCCGCCACCACCTGCGTACGGAGCGAGCCCAGGTCGGCCGCGGCGGTTTCCATGGTCGTGAGCTCGCGTTGCAGCGCGCCGTGCCAGGCCACCAGCTCAGCGGGCTCGACCCGGTGCTTGCGGGCCAGCTCTTCGATGGCGGCGAGTCGCCGCTCGACCACTTCCTGGCGCGCCGGGTCAAATTCGAGTGACTCGAGGTAATGCGTCAGCGCATGCGCCACCTCCTGCACCTGCGCCGCGGCCTGTTCGAGCTGCGGGTGGAATGGGCCGAGCTGCGCGTCGAGTCCGCTGGCCGCGCGCAAGGCGGCGCCGGCTCGCGCCAGCAGCTGATGCGCGTTGCCCTGTTCGGATTCGTACAGGCCTTCGAGCGCGGTGCGCGCCGCCTGCGCCAGCCGGCCGCTGTTGGCAATGCGCGCACGCTCTACGCTCAGTTTCGTGAGTTCGTCAGCGCCGAGGCGCATCGCGTCGAGTTCCTGTGCCTGGTAGCGCAACAGGTCGAGCCGTGCGTGCCGTTCGCTGGCGGCGGCCTCGACCGTTACGCTGCGGTTCATGAGCCCGAGCCAGGTGGCATGCGTGCCGCGCACCTGACCGACCAGCGCCTCGAGCTGGCCAAAGGTGTCGAGCAGTTCGCGCTGCGCGTTGGCGCGCATGAGCGACTGGAATTCGTGCTGGCCATGGATATCGAACAACAGCTCGCCGGCCGCACGCAACACCGTAACGGGCACGCTCTGGCCGTTGATCCAGGCGCGGCTGCGGCCATCGCTGCCGATCACTCGGCGCAGCAGCAGCTCACCCTCGTGCGGAATCGACTGCTCCTCGAGCACATGGCGCAGCGCGCCGCCCACCTTCGAGATATCCACAGTGGCGCTGAGGTCGGCGCGCTCAGCTCCTGCGCGTACGACTTCGGCGCCCGCGCGACCCCCGCTCAACAGTTCGATCGCATCGACCAGCATCGACTTGCCGGCGCCGGTTTCGCCCGTGAGCACGGTCAGGCCCGGTGCGAAATCGATCTCCACGGCATCGATGATGGCCAGGTCGCGAATTTGCAGGTTGCGCAGCATGACGGTGGTGTGTTCCTAGCGTTCCTGCTGCTGGGCGCCGCGGCCCCAGCGCAGTTTCGAGCGCAGCAGCCGGAAATAGTCGTAGCCCGGCGGATGCAGCAGGGTGATCGAGCCGCCCGCGGCGGAAATCTCGAGCTTTTCACCCGGCTGCAGATCACCGAGCCGCGCGCCGTCGCAGGTTACTTCAGCCAGGCCGGCGCCGCGGTCGACCGAGCGGATCTCGATGCGCGCGTCGCCCGGCACTACGATCGGGCGGTCGGAGAGCGTGTGCGGACAGATGGGCGCCATGACCAGCACATCGAGGCGCGGGTCGACAATCGGGCCGCCGCAGGAGAGCGCGTAGGCGGTCGATCCGGTTGCTGCAGCGACCACGATGCCGTCGCCCCGGTGGGAATTGAGATAACGGCCGTCGACCCGGGTCTGGAAATCGAGCATGCGGCCGGCCTCGCGCCGCAGCAATACCACGTCGTTCAGCGCCAGCAGCCGCGCGGCGCTGCCGTCGCCGCGCCGGAGCTGCGCTTCGAGCAGGCGGCGCGGATCGGAGGTGCAATGGCCATCCAGCACGGCGTCGATGCCGACGGCGACATCCTGTGGCATGACATCGGTCAGGAACCCGAGCCGCCCGCGATTGATGCCCAGCAGCGGCACGTCGCTCCCGACCACCAGGTGGGCCGCATGCAGCAGCGTGCCATCGCCCCCGACCGCGATCATGAAATCGGCCTCGGCTGCGAGTTCAGCGCGCGGTACGGCACGGACTGCCGCCCCGAAATCGCCGGGTTCGTCGGCGGGGACCAGCACCGCGACGCCACGGCGGGCGAGGGCGGCCAACGCTGCCACGGCGCTTTCGGCGATGCGCGGCTCGGCGAAGTGGCCGATCAGGGCGCAGGTTTGCAGGCGAGCCTTCATGTCGGGCATTTAAACATGCCGGGCCGGAGCGGCCAACGCTGCAAATCTGCCCGAATGTCAGGTTTGCGACCCACTACCGGTGAAGCAGCGCTTGACGGGGCGGAAACAGGCTCGGTAGCCTGCGGCTGGCCTTGAGAACCGAAGAAAGGTATGAGCGCTGAATCAAGCCCGCCGGAAGCCCTGAACGAGCGCGCGCAGCACTTGCTGCGGGCGCTGGTGCAGAGCTACATCCGTGACGGCCAACCGGTCGGTTCGCGGGCGCTGTCGCGTGATTCCGGGCTGAGCCTGAGCTCGGCCACGATCCGCAACGTGATGGCGGATCTCGAGGAGCTCGGCTTCGTCAGCTCGCCACACACATCGGCGGGGCGCGTGCCGACCGACCGTGGCTACCGCTTCTTCGTCGACGCGCTGCTGCGCGCGCAACTGCCGGCGGCGGAGTCCGCGGAGCTGCTCGATCTGCGCGAGCAATTTGAGTCCGCCGGCGCGGGACCGAAGCAGCTGGTGGCATCCGCTTCGCAGCTGCTCTCGCGCATCACCCACCTGGCGGGGCTCGTTACCATGCCGCTGGCGCCTGCGGCGACCTTGACGCAGATTGAGTTCGTGACGCTCACCGAAAACCGGGTGCTCGTGATCCTGGTGTTCAACGACCGCGAGGTGCAGAACCGCATCATTCAGCTCGAGCGCCGCTATGGCCCTGAAGAACTGCGGCGTGCGGCTAATTTCCTCAACGACCATTGCCGCAGTCGATCCCTGAGCCAGGTGCACACGGAATTGCTGCGGCAACTCAAGGAGACCCACGCTTCAATCAACCAGGTGATGCTCGATGCCATCTCGATCGCCCAGCAGGTCTGCGGGCAGAGCGGCACGCAGGAAGGCATCGAATACGTCATCGCCGGCGAGACCAATCTGATGGGGCTCGCCGAGCTGTCTAGCGTCGACAAGCTCAAGCGCCTGTTTGAAGCCTTTACCGAGAAGCGCGACATCCTGCACCTGCTCGACCAGAGCCTGCGCGCCGATGGCGTGCAGATCTTCATTGGCCACGAATCGGGCTACCAGATCCTGGATGATTGCAGTGTCATCACTGCGCCCTACAGTACGGGCGAAGGGGTGGCCGGTGTGCTGGGGGTCATCGGCCCCACCCGCATGGCCTATGAGCGGGTGATCCCCATCGTCGACATCACGGCGAAGCTCCTGGGCTCGGCCTTGAATTCACGCCGTTAGTCCCCATACCACGCCAGGTGGCGTGTCTTTTTCGTGATAGTAAACATTAAATAACCTGTATAACTTATTAATCTGGAAGCTTTTAATTGGAACAAGAATTGCAAACCGAGCTGCCCCAGGCTGAGCCCGGCCAGGGCGCGATCGACGAGGCGGCTGCCCTCCGGGCCGCGCTCGAAGCGGCGGAGCAGGCTAGCGCGGCGGCGCGCGACGCGCAGCTGCGCGCCGTGGCCGAGCTCGACAACGTGCGCAAGCGCACGCAGCGCGAGATCGAAAACGCACATCGCTACGCGCTCGAACGCTTTGCCGGAGAGCTGCTGGGCGTGCGCGACAGCCTCGAGCTCGCCGTCCTGAGCGCCGCGGGTGCAGACGCCCCGGCCCTGATCGCCGGACAACAGGCGACGTTGCAGCTCATCGCCAGGGCTTTCGAGAAGTTTTCCATCCAGCGGCTCGACCCGCTGGGCGAGCCTTTCGACCCCGCGCTCCACGAGGCCGTGGTAGCGCAGGAATCTGCCACCGCAAAACCAGACAGCGTGCTGCAGGTGCTGCAGTCGGGCTACCAGCTCAATGGACGCTTGTTGCGCCCGGCCCGCGTGATCGTCGCCCGGCCACCCCAGGACCCGGCTTGAATTCGGCCCGTTGCGGCCTCAGATATCCGGTCAAGAATCTGCTATTTCGGAGCAAGCCATGAGCAAGGTAATCGGCATCGATCTGGGTACCACCAACTCCTGCGTCGCGGTGATGGAGGGAGGCAAGCCCCGTGTCATCGAGAACAGCGAGGGCGATCGCACCACGCCCTCGATCGTGGCCTTTACGAAGGACGACGAGGTTCTGGTCGGCCAGTCGGCCAAGCGCCAGGCCGTCACCAATTCGCAGAACACCCTGTTCGCGGTCAAACGGCTCATCGGTCGTAAGTTCGCCGACGACGTGGTGCAGAAAGACATCGACATGGTGTCCTACAAGATTGTCAAGGCGGACAACGGCGACGCCTGGGTCGAGGCCCAGGGCAAGAAGATGGCGCCGCCGGAGATCTCGGCGCGCGTGCTCATGAAGATGAAGAAGACCGCTGAGGATTACCTGGGCGAGGAAGTCACCGAGGCCGTCATCACGGTGCCCGCCTATTTCAACGATTCGCAGCGCCAGGCGACCAAGGACGCCGGGCGCATCGCCGGTTTAACTGTAAAAAGGATCATCAACGAGCCGACCGCGGCGGCGCTGGCCTACGGGCTCGACAAGCAGGGGGGCGATCGCAAGATCGCGGTCTATGACCTGGGCGGCGGCACCTTCGACGTCTCGATCATCGAGATCGCGGAAGTTGACGGCGAGCGCCAGTTCGAAGTGCTCTCGACCAACGGTGACACCTTCCTCGGCGGTGAAGACTTCGACATGAAGATCATTCACTACCTCGCCGACGAGTTTCAGAAGGAGTCGGGCGTCGACGTGCGCCGCGACCCGCTGGCCATGCAGCGCCTGAAGGAAACGGCTGAGAAGGCCAAGATCGAGCTGTCCTCGA
>JAYTXT010000186.1:0-4471 GCA_043742765.1 Gammaproteobacteria bacterium
CCGTCGTCGCGAAATACAAGGATGCCGGGAGCCTCAGTATCTCGATGAAGGACGACACGACCGGGAACCCGGGTCTTCCGACCGGCATCCGCGGCAGCACCGGCACGTTCGTCTCGATGCCCGCGAATTTCGTGGTCACGAACATCAAGCGCACCAGCGACAACTTCGCCAACCCGGCAGCGAGCACGGCCAGCGGCACGGTGTTTGCGACCGCCGGGCAGTCGTTTACGGCCACGGTCACCGCGGTCGAGTCCGGCGGCGCGACCACGCCAAACTTTGGTCGCGAGAGCGCACCGGAATCGGTCGCCTTCACCACGACGCTGGTGCTGCCCGTGGCCGGCAATGCGCCCAACGTGAGCGGCACCGCAGGCACCTTCACCAGCGGCGTCGCCACCGGCACGGCCTTTGCCTGGCCTGAAGTCGGCATCATGAGAATGGTCCCGCATATGGCCGATGGCAGCTACCTCGGCGCCGGCGATGTGCTCGGCAGCGCCACCGGCAACGTCGGCCGCTTCACGCCCAACAGCTTCGCCGTGGCGCTTAATACGCCGCTGTTCGGCACGGGCTGCACGGCAGGCGCGTATACCTACGTCGGGCAACCCTTCTCTTACACGGTGGCACCTGTCATCACGGTCACCGCACAGGCCTTCGGCGGCACCACCACACAGAACTACACCGGATCGCTCTTCCGGCTGACCAACGCCTCGCTGACGGGCCGCGCTTACACGCCGACCCCGGCGAGCCCGGCGCTCGACAGCTCTGGCCTGCCGGCCACCACGAGCGATCCGGCGATCGTCGATCTGGGCACGGGGCAGGCCACGCTCACCTTCAACGCGGGCAGCGGGCTGAGTTTCGCCCGCGGCAGTGTCGTCGCGCCCTTTGCCGCCAATATCGCGCTCGCCATCAATGTGATCGACCTGGATGCGATCACCGCGGCAAACCCGGTGACCTTCGGCGCCGGCAGCGGCATCGGTTTCAGCACCGGCGCGACCCAGCGCTACGGCCGCCTGGTGCTGCGCAACGCGGTGGGCTCCGAGCTGCTGGACCTGCCGATGGCGCTGACCACCGAGTACTACCTGAGTTCGACGCTCGGCTTCACCACCAACACCAGCGACAGCTGCACGGTCGCGCCGACGCTGGCATTCAGCGGCTACCAGGCGAACCTGTCAGCCGGTGAATCCTGCGTACGTGACAGCGGCAGCCCGGGCGCTTCGGGCGTGGGCTGTGCCGTGGCGGCGGCGGCGAGCGTGCGCTATCGCGCCAGCGCGCTGGCCGGGGACTTCAACCTGTGGCTCGCAGCCCCCGGCAGCGGCAACAACGGTGCCGCCACGGTGACGGCCAGCGCACCGGCCTGGTTGAAATACCTGTGGTCGGCGAGCTCCGGCGTGGCCTCGAATCCGGCCGGCATGGTGAGCTTTGGACTGTTCCCGGGACCTACTTCGCGCATCTATCAACGGGAAGTGTACTGAGCCGGTGCGTACCCCGCGGCAGCCCTGAGGTTCATTCACCGGCGCATTGGACTGATCATTCGACCGGGCGGCCGATGATTCCGTAACTGGACCCGGTTCATGGCGTTATGCCCGTTGTTCCACCTTCAGGCCCTGCTATCATCCCACTGAACACGCAAGGGAACACCCGTGGAAATCAGCGGAATCATCGAATCGCCGACTCAGCGCCTGAAGGCGCTGATCACGGCCCGGCTGAAGAAAATGGAGGAACGGCGCTTCGCCAGTCGCGTCTGCTCCGAACTCCTCGCCGCATTGAAGGCCGTGCGCGCCGCGCAGGCCGATCTCAAGGGCGACGCCCTTTACGAGGCGGTGATCGCCAAGCGCTCGAATCTCGACGCCACCCAGGCGCGCGCCATTGTCTGGCGCGCGCACGAAAGCCTCGAGGACTGGGGGACCGATCGCGATCCTAAATTCATCGACGTCGCGAAGTTCGTAATCGTCAGTGAATACCTGGGCAAGGAAGCGCTCGAGGAAGGCATGTCCATCGATCTGGGCGCGTTCCTCACCAGGCGTATCGACCCGCTCGTGTAGCGGATCGGTCGCAGCTGCGGAGGTCGCCGCGGCAAAAGCCGCCACCGCGGCCGGATCAGGCCAGTCGCCTGCACAGCACATCGACACGATCAGATAGAGCTTCGCCGACCCGGCCTTCACCGAGGCACTGCCAGCCATGCCGTTCGTAGTGGGGACGCGCAGCGGCGGCGACCCCGATGTAGAGCGCTGGCAGGCCCAGGCGCCGCGCGGTCGCGGCGGCGGCGTCGACCAGGCGCGTGGCGAGGCCGGCGTGCCGCCAGGGTTCCGCCACGTACAGCGAAGCGACCCAGGGGTGGAGATGCTCGTGCGAGGCCACCGAGCGATCGAGCAGCGAGACCGTGCCGACCAGCGCGTGATCCACCATCGCCACCAGCGTCATCGGCACGCGATCGCGATTCATGCACATCATGAAGAGCCCGGCGCGATCGGCGGCGCCGTGACCCGGCATGGGCCAGGCCATATGCACCCACTGCCCGAGTGTCATGACGACACCTGGATGATCGGCGAGCAGTACGATACGCGTGGCCACCGGCACAATCTGCCTGTACCACGGCGCGTGCACAAGCCGCTGGAGCGCGGCGGTTCAGGGTCGCGAGGTTACGCTCGCGCCTCAGTCGCGCTCATCGTCATAGCGCCGGTCGACGCCGCGCATCGGCCAGGCGCCGGTCGATCCGGGCTCGCGCATCGACGGACCGCCCACGCCCCAGACGCCGGTCTGATCACTGCCGTCGGGTAGCACGACCGGCCGGTCTTCGGCAGCGCGCGTCGCCCGCCAGTTCACGATCATGATGCGCAGCGAGAGCGCCAGCAGCAGCAGGGCGATCACTCCGGCCGACACGCCTCGCAGCGCATGCCCCGCACGCCAGGCGGCCATCACTTCCACCTTGGCCCACCAACTGATAAGCGCCATGAACACGACACCGGAGGTGGTCAGCGCCAGGCGCGCGCCACGCGGGCCGAATCGTTCGATGACCCAGGCAGATTCGCTATTCATGGCTCGTGACCCCATAAGAACAGACATCGGCAGTAATTGCCCGGCACGTGACGTGCAGCATGCGACGCACTTCTCAGTTTGCGCAAGGGGCGTTGTTCCGCCGCTGCGGCTCGGGCTAAATGCCGCACCACGGAGTCCCCTGCGGGCCCGTCAACACCTGAGGATGGGTATCGTGTCGGTCACTCTTGGCGAACTCAAGGATCTGCTGTTGCGTTTCTCCTGGGAGCGGCGCGACTGGCCGCGCGAGGACGTGCAGCGCGAGTTCGGCGCGCTGGTGCTCTACCTCATGCAGCAGGCGGACCGCCTTGGAATCGACCTGGTCCGCGCCGGCGAGGCGAGCATCGTGCACCAGGGCGCTAAAGTGCCGACGCTGGTAGCCGTGCAGCGCGAGTTCGACGCCTAGCGCCAAGGATCCGGCACAAAGGTTGAACTGGGCACTCAAGGCCATGCACCATGGCGGCTCAACCTGGCTGAACGCGGAGAGTCGTGCCCCCCATTGCCCTGTGCGCCGTGCTGCTCGCGGCGCTCTGCCACGCGGTGTGGAACCTGCAGGCCAAGCGCGCCGCGGGCTCGCGTCACTTCGTCTGGCTGTACTCAGCCGCGTCAGTCCTGGTGTGGACGCCGTTCGTCGCGGCGGTGCTGCTGCAAGGGCGGCCGCACTTCGGCGCCGCGCAATACCTGGCGCTGGCGGGCACGGCGATCCTGCATCTGCTCTATTCTCTTTCTCTTCAGGCGGGCTATCGCGCGGCCGACCTGTCGCTGGTCTACCCGGTGGCACGCGGCAGCGGACCGCTCCTGTCCTTCGCAGGCGCGGTACTGCTGTTTGGCGAGCACCCGGGGCCGCTGGCCGTGGCGGGGCTGGCACTGATCGTTGCCGGCATCGTCCTCGTCGCCAACCTTCACCGCACGCTGCGGCGCGCGGCGCTCCCCGGGCTCATGTGGGGAGCGCTCACCGGCGCCTGCATCGCCGCCTACACGCTCAACGACGGCTGGGCCGTGAAGATGCTGGCGATCTCCCCCTTCCTGATCGACTACACCGGCAACTGCTTCCGTGTCATCGTGCTCTCACACCAGGCGCTGGGTGCCCGCAGCGAGCTTGCCCGCGAATGGCGCATCTACCGGGTGCCGGTGCTGACGGTCGCCACGCTCGGGCCGCTCGGCTATATCCTGGTGCTGTTCGCGATGCGCCACGCGCCCATCAGTCACGTGGCGCCGGCGCGCGAGCTGGCGACGCTGGTGGGCACCTGGTTCGGCGCGCGGCTGCTGGGCGAGCAAGCCGCGGCACAACGCCTGCTCGGCGCACTGTGCATCGTCGCCGGCGTGATCAGCCTGGCACTGTCGGGCTGATATGGCCCGCTTTTGTCAACAGGCATGAGTATAACGCTCGCGGTGCCGCGCTGGGTTTTAGGTTCATCGTCTGGCTGGATATTGGTGATCA
>JAYTXT010000187.1:0-3289 GCA_043742765.1 Gammaproteobacteria bacterium
CTCGAGCGCGGCGCCGGCGTTTTCGGCGAGCAGCGCGCCGCCGACCACGTCGGTCGTGCTGCGCTCCATCGACACCACCGCCTCATTGGTGTCAGTCTGAATGGTGCGCACCAGCACGTCGATCTGCTTGGTGGCGGTCGCGGCGCGCTCAGCGAGTCGCTGCACCTCATCGGCGACCACGGCAAACCCGCGGCCAGCTTCGCCGGCCATCGACGCCTGGATCGAGGCATTGAGCGCCAGGATGTTGGTCTGCTCGGCGATGTCGCTGATCAGCTCCACCGTGTTGCCGATCTCCTGCGAACTCTCGCCCAGGCGCTTGATGCGCTTGCTGGTCTCCTGGATGGTCTCGCGGATCGCATTCATGCCGTCGATTGTGCGGCGCACCGCCTCGCCGCCCTTGTGGGCGACGTCGACTGAGTGGCGCGCGACATCGGCGGCGCGTTCGGCGTTGCCCGACACCTCTTCGGTGGAGGCGGCCATCGCCGCAATCGATTCGGTGGCCGAGGCGATCTGCCTGGTCTGCACGCCACTCGCCTTGCCGAGCTGGGCGCCCAACGCCTGGGTCTGGCGCGCGGAGGCGTCCACCTGCATGGCCGAGGCGTTGATCGTGGCTACCAGCTTGCGCAGCGCCTCAACCGCGTAGTTTACGGAATCGGCGATGGCGCCGGTGATGTCCTCGGTGACGGTCGCCTGCACGGTCAGGTCACCATCGGCGAGGCTCGCCATTTCGTCGAGCAACTTGAGAATGGAACGCTGGTTGCGCTCGTTCTCCTGGCGCTGTGTGTTGGTCGCCTGCAGCTGGCGTTCGGCGGCGCGGCGGAGCGAACTGAGCTGTACCAGCAGCATGCCCAGTGGCGCCAGCGCCAGCAGCACCAGCAGTACGCCAACTGTGCCTAGCGTGCCGCGGCCAGCGGCCAGTAGCCAGGCGACCGCGCCCAGCACCAGCACGCCGCCGGCTGTGAGCGTCAGCCGACGCAGCAGCCGGGTATCGATGAGGTCTGCTGCGTTCAAGCCGAGGCCGCCGTAAACGCCGGGTCTTCGAGGAGCTTGCGCAGGCTCAGCACTGGCAGCTGCTCCTGCTCGTGGCGGAACGACCCTGCCAGGTAACGCGCGCACTGTACGATCGTGTTCGGCAGCTCAGCGCTGAATGCCGTTTCGCCGAAGCGCCGGAAGCCGAGTACTTCGTCGATCACCAGGCCGGCGGGCACGTCGCGATGATTGACCACGAGGATGCGCGTCAGGCGCGTCACCGGCGTCGCTCCGCCCGCCAGGTACTGGCGCAAGTCGATGATCGGGAACAACTGGCCGCGGATATTGGCGAGGCCGAGCACCCAGGCCTTCGCGCCCGGCACGCGCGTCAGCGGCGCGGGGATGCCAAGGACCTCGCGCGCTTCTTCGCGGGCTACCAGATACAACTCACCGGCCATGCGCACTGCGACGCCGACCCATTCGGCGCCCGCGGCGCCCGCAGTTTCCGGGCTGGCGGTGGCGCTGCGACCACGCCGTTCGAGCTCCGCGAGGAGTTCATACGGCCGGTCGCGCAGTGCCTTTAACGATGCGCTCGCCAGCATGTTCAGGCGGCGAGCGCGGCTTGCGCCTTCTCAACCAGCTGATCCATCGACACCGGCTTGACCATGTAATCCACGGCTCCCTGGCGCAGGCCCCAGATGCGGTCGGTCTCCTGCCCCTTGGAGGTGACCATGACGATCGGGATAGTGCGGGTGTCCGGATCGTTCGACAAGGTACGCGTGGCCTGGTAGCCGTTGACGCCGGGCATGACGATATCCATGAAAATGAGGTCGGGATGCATCTGGCGCGCGAGCCGGATGCCTTCTTCGCCATCGCCGGCGACCGCGGTACGGTAGCCATGGCGTTCCAGCGCCTTTTTCATGACGTGCACTTCGGTAGGCGAATCGTCGACAATGAGAATCAGCGCCATGGCCTATCTCCCGATCTGCGCTTCGATGGCGCCCAGCAGCTCGTCCTTGGTAAAAGGCTTGGTCAGATAATGTTCGGAGCCGACAATACGGCCGCGGGCGCGGTCAAACAGGCCGTCCTTCGAGGAGAGCATGATGACGGGTATGGTGCGGAAAACCTTGTTGTGCTTGATCAGCGCGCAGGTCTGGTAGCCATCGAGCCGCGGCATCATGATGTCGACGAAGACGATGTCGGGCTGGTGGTCGGCAATCTTGGTGAGCGCGTCAAAGCCGTCGACGGCGGTGAATACCTCGCAACCCTCCTTCGCCAGGAGCGTTTCGGCCGTGCGCCGGATGGTCTTGCTGTCATCGATGACCAGCACCTTGAGGCCACGGAACGGCGAGGCAACGTCGTTCAATTCCGACTCACTCCCTTTAGCATTGAATTCCATGGTCGTTCACCTGTGGGCGTCCGCGCTGTGACCTGCACTGCGCCCTCGATACATTCTAGCTTTTTAACATATTGGCACCCCTCCGGCTATGCCACCTGCGTCACGGTTTCAGGAGCCAACACCTTGCGGCGGAGACATAATTCGAATTCAGGCGGCGCCCGCGCGCACCGCGATGCGAGGTTGCGACCATGAACACGCCGATCAGGCTGCTGGTGGTGATGGATCCGATCGATCACATCAAGTACCAGAAGGACACCACGCTGGCCTTACTGTTGGCGGCGCACCAGCACGGCTATGAGCTCCACTACGCTGAATTGCAGGACCTGCGGCTGCGCGACGGCGTGGCCGAGGCGCGCACGCGGCCGCTCAAGGTGCGCGCCGCTGCGGACAACTGGCACCAGCTCGGCGAGGGCGCGATCAGCGCCATGGGCGGTTTCGACGTGATCCTGATGCGCAAGGACCCGCCCTTCGATACCGAGTACATCTACGCTACCTACATACTCGAGCGCGCCGAACTCGCCGGAGCCCTGGTGGTGAACCGGCCGCGCGGGCTCCGCGACATGAACGAAAAGGTCTACACGGCCTGGTTCCCACAGTGCTGCGCGCCCACGCTGGTGACGCGCGACATGAATGAAATGGCCGCGTTTGCCACTACCCACGGCAGCATCGTCTGCAAACCGCTCGACGGTATGGGTGGTCGATCGATCTTCGTGCTGCCGCCCGGCGACAAGAACTCGGTGGTGGTCTTTGAAACCCTCACCGAGTACGGTCAGCGCTTCGCCATCGTGCAGAAGTACCTGCCGCAGATCACCACCAGCGGCGACGCGCGCGTGCTACTGGTCGACGGCGAGCCGCTCCCCTACGCGCTGGCGCGCATCCCCGCGGACCATGACAACCGCGGCAACCTCGCCGCCGGCGCCA
>JAYTXT010000188.1:0-8677 GCA_043742765.1 Gammaproteobacteria bacterium
GACGCAGTATAACGGAGGGGCCAGGTCCTCAATATGTTAATCGGTCCGCAGAATTCAGTACTCGCAGATGACCTGGCGGTGCGGCTTCGGGCGTTGCGCGCGCGCATCGCCGCGGCAGCCCGCGCCGCCGGCCGGGATGAGAACTGTGTCACGCTGCTGGCGGTCAGCAAGGGCCACGGCGCCGAGACCGTGCGCTCGCTGGCGCAGCTCGGGGTCGAACATTTCGGCGAGAGCTACCTGCAGGAGGCGGTACCGAAACTGGATGCCCTTTCCGGCATGGAGCTCAGCTGGCATTTCATCGGGCAGCTGCAGGCCAACAAGACGCGGACAATAGCTGAACGGTTTGCCTGGGTGCACGGCGTCGACCGGCTGCGCATCGCCGAACGCCTCGCCGCGCAGCGGCCGCGGCTGGCCCCGCCGCTCAATGTCTGCCTGCAGGTCAAACTCGCCGCCGACGCCACCAGGGGCGGCGCCAGTGCGGCAGAAGCGCCGGCGCTGGTGACCGCCATCGCTGCGCTGCCACGCCTGCGCTTGCGTGGCCTGATGTGCATGCTGCCCGAAGGGCTCAGCGCGGCGCAGCAGCTCGAACGCTTCGGTGCGGTGCGCGCCCTGTACGAGCAGCTCAATCGCGCTGGCGCCGCGCTCGACACGTTGTCAATGGGCATGAGCGGCGACTTCGAAACTGCCATTGCCGCGGGCTCGACCTTGGTGCGCATCGGCACGGCACTGTTTGGTTTGCGCACTAAACAGTCCTAGTCCGTAGAATGCCGCCCCGTGAGCCCGACCACACAGATCAGCTTTCTCGGCGGCGGCAACATGGCACGGGCCATGATCCAGGGCCTGCTGCGCGACGGCTTTGCCGCCTCACAGCTGCGGGTCGGCGAGCCGGACGCGGCGCAGCGTGCGGCCCTGGAGCACGACTACAGCGTCACGGCGCTGGCCGACAACCAAGCGGTGGTCGCGGGCGCCGACCTGGTAGTACTCGCCGTGAAACCGCAACACGTGCCGGAACTGCTGAGCGGGCTGGCAACGACGCTCACGCGGCAACGCCCACTGCTGCTGTCGATTGCCGCGGGCCTGCGCGTGGCCGATCTGGCCGCGCTCTGCCCGCGGCTCCCCATCGTGCGCGCCATGCCGAACCGCGCTGCGCTGGTCGGCGCCGGCGCCACCGCGCTTTACGCGTCATCCGCGGTCGATCCGGCGGCCCGCGCCCTCGCCGCCCAGGTCTGCGGCGCCACTGGCGTCACCGTCTGGGTGGAGCGTGAATCCGACCTCGACATCGTCACCGCGCTGTCCGGGAGCGGCCCGGCCTATTTCTTCCTGCTCGCCGAGCACCTGGCAACCGCCGCCGCCTCGCAGGGGTTGGATTCGGCCACCGCGCAGCTCCTCGCCCGGCAGACGCTCTGCGGCGCCGGTGCGCTCGCTGCGGGAACCATGACGCTGGCCGAACAGCGCACTGCCATCACCAGCAAGGGTGGCACCACGGCCGCGGCATTGGCCGCCCTACAGGCCGGTGGTTTCGATAAACTGGTCACTGCCGCCGTTGCCGCGGCCACACACCGGAGCGCGGAGCTCGCGGCGCAGCTCGGGCGCCCGCGCAACTCCAGCGCCCCCGACTAAACGGGAAACTATCGCACCATGGCCGCACTGCTGTTCCTGATCGACTCGTTGCTGAGCGTGGCGCAGTTCCTCTTCCTGTTGCGGCTGCTGCTGCAATGGGCCAGGGCCGACTTCCGCAACCCGCTGGTGCGGGCGATCGTGCAGCTCAGCAGCCCGCTGCTGGCGCCGCTCCGGCGCGTGCTGCCGGCGGTGGGCCGGCTGGACACTGCCTCGATCGTCATCGTCGTCGTGCTTGCGCTGCTGCGGGTGTGCATGCCGCAGCTGCTTGGCGGACTGGGGCTGCCGCCAGCGGCGCCGTGGGCCGCTCTGGCCGCGCTGCAGATCCTGCGCACCGTGCTGTGGATTTACTTCTTCGCCATCTTCTTGTACGCGACCCTGTCGCTGATCGCGCCGGGTACCTATTCGCCGGCACAGGCGGTGCTGACGGCGCTTTGTGAGCCGGTGCTGCGGCCGTTTCGCCGGCTCATTCCGCCGCTCGCCAACCTCGATCTGTCGCCGTTGTGGGCGGGAATACTCATCCAGGCGTTGCTGATTCTGGTGCGCTAGAGCGTCGCATCGCGCTCGCATGCACGCGCGCAGGCGCTGCGCAACTGTCAATCCGGCCAGAGGTTTAGCCGCGCATCTGCACTGCGCGTCGAGCCAGGGCACGCGCGATCAGGCGCCACCGCTCCGCGTCACGCGCCAAACCCTAGAAAAAAAGGCATTTGCGCCGTACGCTGCTTGTGTTATGTTGCGCTCCGATTCACGCAATCCGTGAATTTTTTCGAACTGACAGCCAAACTCGAGGAGATTAGCAATGGCGAAGAAAGGTGGGGCGCCGACCAAGTCGGAGATCCTGGCGACGATTTCAAAAGACACCGAGCTTTCCCGCAAGCAGGTTAACGAAGTGTTCGATTCCCTGAACGGGATCGTCAAGAAGAGCCTGCGCGGCAACGGTTTGTTCACGCTTCCCGGGCTGCTCAAGCTCAAAGTGGTGAAGAAGCCCGCCACCAAGGCCCGTGAAGGCGTCAACCCCTTCACCGGCGAAAAGATGATGTTCAAGGCCAAGCCAGCCAGCAAGAAAGTGCGTGCGCTGCCGCTCAAGAGCCTCAAGTCGATGGTGAACTGAAGCCATTGGGCTTTCGCCCTGGCAGCTGCCGGGGCGATTGATCGCCATTCCAGAGGGCCCGGATCTGCCTGTCAGTCCGGGCCCTTTGTTTTTGCAACGCCGGGCGGCCACTCCTCGCGGATGCAGTCAGCCAGTTCATGCAGGCGGCCATGAAAGAAATGGCCGACACCGGCGAGCACGCGCAGACGCGCCTGGGGTGCGCGGCGTGCCGCCCAGTCGACAACCGATGCGCTCGCCACGACCTCGTCGGCATCCCCCTGCACGATGAGCCAGTCGCATGACGGCGCTACGCACCCGTCCAGGTTGACGCGATCAACGGCAGGCGCGACGCTGATCAGCCATTGCGGCTGCGCCACGGACGCGGCGCGGATGGCGATGGCGGCGCCAAACGAGAACCCGGCGAGCACCAGATCCGAGCCGGACCAGCGCTTGCGCGCCCAGTCCACGGCGGCCAGTACGTCGGCGGTTTCACCGCTCCCGCCGTCGTGGACCCCCTCGCTGGCGCCCACGCCGCGGAAGTTGAAGCGTAGTGTTGCCGCGCCGCCCGCCCGCAGCGAGCGCGCCAGGGTATGCACCACCTTGTTGTGAAGCGTGCCGCCGAACAGCGGGTGCGGATGACAGACCACAGCGGCGAGGCGCGGTGCCGGACCGCCCGGCACCGGCTCCTCGACCAGGGTCTCGAGGCGCCCCGCGGGGCCAGCGATGGACGCGCTCTGCGCAACGACCCTGCTCACCGTGAGCCGTTCACGAGCCGGGGCTCACTTGTCGGCGGCGTTGCCCGGCTCGAAGGCGAGCGAGGCCGAGTTGATGCAATAGCGCTGGCCGCTCGGGCGCGGGCCGTCGTCGAACACGTGGCCGAGGTGCGCAGCACACTTCGCGCAGCTGACCTCGGTGCGCACCATGCCAAGCGAACGGTCGACGTGCGTACGCACGTTCTCGCCCGCGAGCGGCAGCCAGAAACTCGGCCAGCCGGAACCGCTGTCGTACTTGGTCGTCGAACTGAACAGGTCGGCACCGCAGCACACACAGCGATAGACACCCGCTTCCTTGTGGTGGGCGTAGGCACCGGTGAAGGCGCGCTCGGTGCCCTTCTCGCGCGTCACCTGGAACTGGAGCGGCGTCAGTCGCGCGCGCAGCTCGGCCTCGCTGGGCGGAGTTGCGTGTTCGTCCTCGGTCATGGGTTGCTCTCCTTGCAAGATCACTGCGCCCCGGCGAGCCGCACCAGCAGCCCGTTGAGGCGGCGGGAAAACTCCGCCGGCTGTTCAATCTGCCCGGAATCGTTCAACCGCGCCTGATCGTAAAGCACCTGCGCGAGCTCGTCGAAGGCCTCGCCCCTGGGCAAGCCGTCGAGGTAGCGCACCAGCGGATGCGCCACGTTGAGCTCGAGCGTCGCGGCTGCGGGCGGCGGCGCCTGGCCCTGCGCCTGCAGTACGCGGCGCATCGACTCGGAAAGTTCCGCCTCGTCGCGCACCAGGCAGGCCGGGGAATCATGCAGGCGCGTGCTCGGCCGCACCTCGCGCACACGCTCGCCGAGCGCGTCCTTGCAGCGTTTGAGCAGACCCTTGCTCTCCTTGAGCGCGGCGTCGACGCGTGCCTGGTCCGCCGCATCGGCGAGCGTGCCGAGCTCGAGGTCGCCCCGTGACGCGTCTTTGAAACGCTTGCTGGAAAACTCGGACAGCTGGCCCATCACCCATTCGTCGATGCGTTCGCCCAGCAGCAGCACCTCGACACCTTTGCCGCGTAGCTGCTCGATGTGCGGGCTGCCGCGCGCGGCGGCATGGTTCTCGCCGATCACGTAGTAGATGCGCTCCTGGCCGGTCTTCATGCGCGCCAGGTAATCGGCAAGGGTGACGCTTTCCGCATCGTCGGCATTGTGGGTGCTGGCGTAGCGCAGCAGCGGCAGGATGCGCTCGCGGTTGCCCGGATCCTCGCTCAAACCTTCCTTGAGAACCCGGCCAAATTCCCTCCAGAAGGTGGCGTACCCGGACGCGTCATCGCTCGCCAGTCGCGCCAGCAGCTCGAGCGCGCGCCGGGTGAGCGCGCCGCGCATCGCCTCGACCTGCTCATCCTGCTGCAGCAGCTCGCGCGAGACGTTCAGCGGCAGGTCGCCCGAATCGACGATGCCCTTCATGAAGCGCAGGTAGAGCGGCAGGAACTGCTCGGCGTTGTCCATGATGAACACCCGCCGCACGTAGAGTTTGAGGCCGCGGGCGGCCTGGCGCTGCCACAGGTCGAAGGGCGCTTGCGCGGGCACGTACAGCAAACTGGTGTATTCGCGCTTGCCCTCGACGTGGTTGTGCGCCCAGATCAGCGCCTCGGCCCCGTCGTGGCTGATGTGGCGGTAGAAGGCCCGGTACTCCTCGTCGCTGATCTCGGCGCGGGGCCGCGCCCAAAGGGCCTGCGCCTGGTTGATCGCTTCGTACTCGAGCGTCGCCCCTTGTTTCGGCATGCGCACGGGGAAAGCGATGTGGTCCGAATAGCGGCGCACCAGCGCGCGCAGCCGCCAAGCGTCGGCGTATTCGCGCGCGTCGGCCTTCAGGTGCAGGATCACGCTGGTGCCCCGTTGCGCGCGGTTGCGCGTTTCGATGCTGAACTCGCCGTCCGCGCTCGACTCCCAGTGGATCCCCGCCTCGAGAGGGTCGCCCGCGCGGCGGCTGTCCACCTCGACGCGCGCGGCGACGATGAAGGCGGAATAGAAACCCACGCCAAATTGCCCGATCAGCTGCGCATCGCGCTGCTGGTCACCGGTCAGGCGGCCGAAGAACTCCGCCGTGCCCGACTTGGCAATGGTGCCCAGGTGGGCGATCGCCTCCTCGCGGTTCATGCCGACGCCGTTATCGCGGATCGTGAGCGTTCCCGCCTGGGCGTCAAAATCTATCCAGATAGCCAACTCAGCTTCGTCGGCCATCAACCCTGGGGTGCTCAAGGCGAGGAAGCGCAGCTTGTCGTTGGCGTCGGAGGCGTTGGAGATCAGCTCGCGCAGGAAGATTTCCCGGTGGCTGTAGAGCGAATGGATCATCAGCTGCATCAGCTGGCGCACTTCGGCCTGGAAGCCGTGCGTCTCGCGCGGGTTCGACATCAAAAACGCCCTCTAGCCCGATAAATGGTACCGGCACCGGGGCGTTTATGGGGCTCGGCGCCCCTTAAATCAAGTCAGGGTTCCCAGCACGTGGCGGGCGGCGGCGAACCAGTCATCCATTTCGTCCCAGAGCAGCAGGAATACTTCCACGGGGGCTTCCTTTGCAGATGTCAGTCATCGTAGAAGGCGTGGCGCACGGGCGCCGTGCTGCGCCTCACAGCGCGGAGCACTTTTAAGCGCCGTGACGCTTGCGGCGCTGCACGCTGCTGCGTACGCTCACTCTTTCGGACATAAAGTGGCGCGTTCCGCCCCGAGGTTATGACCATGCAGCGGATCGTCGTCCTCAACCCCAAGGGCGGGTCAGGCAAGACGACGATCGCCATCAACCTGGCGAGCTACTACGCGCTGCGCGGCGAGCGGCCGACGCTCATGGATTTCGACCCGCAGGCGTCGGCTTCACGCTGGGTACGCAAGCGCCAGGCGAGCCAGGCGCCGATTCACCTGATCAACGCCTACGAGAAAGACAGCCGGGTGACGCGCGCCTTCCAGCTGCGGGTCCCGGAAGGTTCTGGCCGGGTCATCGTCGACACGCCAGCGGCGATCGAGGCCACGGAGATGCCGGAGCTGACGGCCAATGCGGACAAGATCCTGGTGCCGGTGCTGCCCTCCGACATCGACATCCACGCCTGCGCGCGCTGCATCTCGAGCCTGCTGCTGGTGGCCAAGGTGAAGCGCGCCGACAACCGGCTTGCCATCATCGCCAATCGCGTGCGCCGCAACACGCGCATCTACCAGTCGCTGACGCGGTTCCTGGGTACGCTCGATATCCCGATCATCGCCACGATCCGCGATTCGCAGAATTTTGTGCGTGGTGCCGAGCTGGGGCTGGGGCTACACGAAATGAAGCACTACCAGGTGAGTGAGGATCTGGAGGCCTGGGCGCCGCTCCTGGCGTGGCTCGATGAGCCCTCGGGGCGTGCGGCAGCGGTGACGGCAGACGGGACGGGGGCGGTGGCCAGCCCGGCGTTATTTTCCTGAGTCGGGGTCCCAGGAGGTGCGGACTTTGTCCGCCCAGCTCTTGTAGTTTGACCAGGTGTAGAGATTGCGGGTGATGGCTGCGTGACGGCCGCGGGTGCGCTGCATGTGCTGCAGCCAGCGCGCATACGCCTCGGCGCCGCCCTCGGGAGCGGGGGCACCATCAGCGGCATTCTTGCCGGCGTCCGGGTGTGACGGCGGATCGGTCTTGCTCATGTGCGCTCACCTGTAACCTGACCGCAGGGTACGACGACGCCTCCAGGCCGGTCAGGAACTGGGTCACAAGCGCGCGTGCTTAACGCGCGAAATGCATCGCAAGCGGCGCCTCAGGTCTCAGCCCGCGAGGCGGTAGCAGGGGCGATAGCGGCTGCCGGGCAGCTTCATGCGCTGCTGCTGAACGAAGGCTCCCAGCAGCCGGTCCAGCGGCCCCATCACGCCCGCGTCGCCCGTGAGTTCGTAGGGGCCGTGGCGGGCGATTGCCTCGACGCCACGCTGTTTGACGTTGCCGGCGACGATGCCGGAGAAGGCGCGACGCAGGTCGGCGGCCAGCTCATGGGCCGGCCGGTCGCGGCTCAGGTTCAGCGCCCGCATCGCCGCGTGCGTGGGTTCGAACGGCTGTTGGAGCGAAGGCGGCACTTCCAGCAGCCAGTTGAAATTGTAGGAATCGTTGCGCGTGCGGCGGAACTCGCGCACCGCCTCGAAAGATTTCACCATGTGGCGCGCCACCGCGGCCGGATCGTCCATGACGAAAGTCAACCGCGCCAGCGCCGCGGGCCCGAGCGTCCCCTCGATGAACGCGGACAGCTGTTCGAACCAGGCGGCGCTCTCGCGCGGCCCGGTCAGCACCACCGGCAGCGGCAGATCTGCATTCGCCGGCTCGAGCAGTACGCCCAGCAGGTAGAGAATTTCCTCGGCCGTGCCCACGCCGCCGGGGAACACCACGATGCCGTGCGCCAGGCGCAGGAAGGCCTCCAGGCGCATCTCGATGTCCGGCATGATGACCAGCTGGTTGACGATGGCGTTGGGCGGTTCCGCAGCGATGATTCCCGGTTCGGTCACACCGAGGTAACGGCCGCTGGTAATGCGCTGCTTGGCATGGGCGATCGCGGCGCCCTTCATCGGCCCTTTCATGGCCCCAGGCCCGCAGCCGGTGCAGACGTCGAGCGCGCGCAGCCCCAGCTGGTAGCCTACTTTCTTGGTGTACTGGTACTCGCCCTCGCCGATCGAATGCCCGCCCCAGCAGACCACGAGATTGGGCCGGGCCTTGAAATCGAGCACCCGGGCGTTGCGCAGGATGTGGAATACCGCGTTGGTGATTGAGGCCGGATCGCTCCGGTCGAGCCGGCCATTGCCGACGATTTCGTTGGCGGTGTAGATCACGTCACGGAGCACTGCGAACAGGTGCTCCTTGATGCCGCGGATCATCTCGCCGTCGACGAAGGCCGCAGCCGGCGCGTTGGCGATCTGCAGCTTGATGCCCCAGGCGTGCCGCACGATCTGCACCGTGAAGGCGGCGTAGCGCTCGAAGATCTCGTGGGCGTCGTCGCTGTCGCTGCCGGCGTTGAGTACCGCGAGCGCGCAGCTGCGGAACAGCGGATACAGGCCCTGGGCGCTGGTATCGAGGAGCTTGGCGATCTCAGCCTGCGACAGGTTTTCCAGGCTCCCGCGCGGGCCGACGCGGGCGTCGACCGCGTCAGGGATGATGACACTGGTGTCCATGGGCTGGCTGTGGAGTCCTAGCAGCCTGTCGGACTTAACGATGATGGATAGGCGATAATCACAGTCAGTTTCCTCACCTGTAAAGAAGCGCATGAGCAATTTCAGGCCGATTAATC
>JAYTXT010000189.1:0-6318 GCA_043742765.1 Gammaproteobacteria bacterium
GAACCGCCCCGCCGAGAAGTCGCTCGCCTGGTGGGAATACCGCGCGCGTTTCCTCAGCAACGAGCGGATTGATGCCGGCTCGCGCCTGTGGCGCGAGCACCGCGAACTGCTCGACGCCATCGCCATGGAGCGGCACGTACAACCCGAGTACCTGCTCGGCATCATCGGCGTCGAAACCTTTTTTGGCCGCATCATGGGCCGCTACCGGGTACTCGACGCGCTCAGCACCCTGGCTTTCGACTACCCGGCGCGCGGCGAATTCTTCCAGCGCGAGCTCGAGCAGTTCCTGCTGCTTACACAGAGCGGCGAGATCGACCCGCTGGCGGCGCTCGGCTCCTACGCCGGGGCCATGGGCGCGGCGCAGTTCATGCCCTCGAGCTTCCAGAGCTTCGCCGTGGACCAGAGCGGCACCGGGCATCGCGACCTGTGGACGGACTGGGCCGACATCTTCGGGAGCGTGGCCAACTACCTCGCGCAGCACGGCTGGGAGTACGGACAGCCGGTGCTGGCCGAGGCCACGCTGGGCACCGCGCCCGATCCGGAGGCGCCGGCGGGCATGGCGCTCAATGAAACGCTCGGCGCTCTGCGCGGCCGGGGCATGCAGGTGGCAAGCCTGCTGGATGACGCGACGCCGTGCCTGACGATCGCGGCGCCGCTCAGCGACGGCATGAGTTACCGGGTGGGCTTCCGCAACTTCTACGTGATCACGCGCTACAACCACAGCCCGCTGTACGCCATGGCGGTGAACGATCTGGCGCAGGCCATCAGCGCGCGCGTGCTCGCGCCCGACGCGCCCTGATGCGTACGCCCTCGCTTGCCGCCGGGGTTGCTCTCGCCACGCTGCTTGCCGCTTGCGCGAGCGTGCCGCGGCGCCCACCCGCACCCGCGAGTTCATTGCCGCCGCCGGCCACGGTCCCGGACGCGGTGCCGCGGGCCGAAGCGCGCAGCACTCACGGCAACCCGCCCTTCTACGACGTCAACGGCCGCCGCTATGCGGTGCTGGCCAGCGCCGACAGCTACCTCGAGCGCGGCGTGGCCTCGTGGTACGGGCCCGACTTCCACGGCCACAATACTTCGAGCGGCGAACGCTACGACATGTACGGGATGAGCGCGGCGCACCCCACCCTGCCCATCCCCTGCTATGCGCGCATCACAAATCTCAGCAATGGCCGCAGCGTCGTGGTGCGCATCAACGACCGCGGACCATTCGTGGCCAACCGCATCGTCGACCTGTCGTATTCAGCCGCCGCGCGCCTCGACATCGTGCGCACCGGGACGGCATTTGTCGAACTGCGCACCATCGGCCCCGGCGAAACCCCGCTCGAGGCGAGGCCGGCCGTGGCCGCGGCGCCGGTTGCGCTGTACATCCAGGTCGGCGCCTTCGCCGAGCTGGGCAACGCGCAGCGGGTGATCGACCGGTTGCAGTCCAGCGGCGTACCGCACGTCTTTTCACTGACCAGCAGTGGCACCGGGCGGGTGTTGCGCCGGGTGCGCATCGGCCCGCTCGCCACCGTCGAGGAGTTCGACCAGCTCGCGGCGCGGCTGGCGACGCTTGGTTACCCAGAGGCGCAACTCGCCAATGACTGAAGCGTGCCGCTACACTGCGCACCGCGCTTCCGGAGACCTGCTGATGAAGTCGAACCATTGCACTGCCGTTTCCGCTACGCGGGCCCTGGTCCTGGCAGTGTGCGCCGCCTTGCTCGCCGGCGCCGTTAGCGCGACGGCAGCACCTGCGGCGTCCGCGCGGCCACTCGCCGCGCCACCGGTCATCGAGGCGCGCAACTGGGTGCTGGTCGATTTCGCGTCGGGGCAGTCGCTGGCGGAAAGCAATGCCGACCAGCACGTCGAGCCGGCGAGCCTGACGAAACTCATGAGTGCCTACCTGGTGTTCAGCGCCCTGCGTGACGGCCGCCTGAAAATGAACGAAACAGTGTTGATCAGCGAGCACGCCTGGCGTGCCGAGGGCTCGCGCACCTTCGTGCAGGTGGGTACGCGCGTGCCGGTCGAGGTGCTCGTCAAGGGCATGATCGTGCAGTCCGGGAACGACGCCACCATCGCGCTCGCCGAGCGCGTCGGCGGCAGCGAAGCCGCGTTCGTGCAGATGATGAATGCCTACGCACAGCGCCTGGGCCTGTCGGGCACGCACTTTGAGGATGCCAGCGGCCTGCCCTCGCCCTCGCACTACAGCACGGCGCGCGACCTGGCGGCGCTGTCGCGGGCGATCATCCGCGATTTCCCCGAGTACTACGGCATCTACTCGCTGCGCGAGTACACCTGGAACAACATCCGCCAGGAAAACCGCAACGGCCTGCTGCAGCGCGACCCGAGCGTCGATGGCATCAAGACCGGCCACACCGAGACCGCCGGTTACTGCCTGATCAGCTCGGCGCTGCGTTCGGGCATGCGGCTGGTGTCGGTGGTGCTCGGCTCCTCGGGCGTCACGGCTCGCGAGACCGGGAGTGCTGCGCTCCTGAACTACGGCTTCAACTTCTACGAGTCGATCACCGTCAAGAAAGCGGGCGCAATGGTGCTCAAGCCGCGCGTATATAAGGGCGCGGAAGAATTCATCGCCGTGGCTCCCGCCAGCGCCGTACAGATCACGGTGCCGCGAGGCCAGGGCACAATGGTGACGACGCGTGCCAGCGTGCGCGGCCCGTTAATCGCCCCGCTGTCAGCCACCATCGCCGTGGGCGAGCTGCAGGTGGACGTCGCCGGTAAGACAGTAACTAAAGTACCGCTCTATCCAGTGAGCGCAGTTCCCGCAGGGGGCCTGTGGCGCCGCATGGTCGACACGATCAGTCTCTGGTTCTGATAGCGCTGCCAAGGGGAAGTCATGGCCGAACCACTCCCGCTCTGCCATCTTAATGGTGAGCTGCTGCCGCTGCGCGAGGCGCGCATCTCGCCGCTCGATCGCAGTTTCCTGTTTGGCGATGGCGTCTACGAAGTCATCGCCATGCACGCTGGCTACGCCTCGCGGCTCAATGCCAACATCGCGCGCCTGCAGCGCAGTCTGGCGGAGCTGCGCATCCGCAACCCCCACAGCGACGCCCGCTGGGTCGGGTTGGTGCAGGAGCTGGCGGCGGCCAACGGCGGCGGTGATCTGTACGTCTACCTGCAGGTCTCGCGCGGCGCCGAGTACGGCCGCAATCACGCGCCGCTCCCCGAGGTCGAGCCGACAGTGTTCGGGTTCTGCGCGCCGCTCCTGGCAACGCCCGCGGAAGTGTTCGAACACGGCGTCGCGTGCATCACGGCGCAGGACACGCGCTGGGCGCGCTGCGACATCAAGTCCGTCGCGCTGCTGGCCAACGTGCTGCTGCGCCAGCAAGCGGTCGAAGCCGGCGCCGCCGAAACCATCCTGCTGCGCGAGGGTTGGCTCACCGATGCCAGCGCTTCGGCCGTGCACGTGGTGATCGCCGGCGAGATCCGCACGCCGCCACGCAGTCACCAGCTGCTGCCGGGCACCACCCGCGCGCTGATCGAGGAACTCGCCGCCGCCAACGGCATTCCCTGCCGTAGTGTGCCGGTCAGCGAAGCGGCGCTGCGCGGCGCCGATGAAATCTGGTTGAGCGCTGCGACTCGCGGCGTGGTGCCGGTGACCCGGCTCGATGGTCTAGGCGTGGGGAGCGGCCGGCCGGGGCCGCTGTGGCGGCGCATGCGCACGCTGGTCGAAGCGAGCTGGGAAAGGCCCTAGGCCGGCCCGGGCTCCTGCAGCGTCAACTGCCAGTAGCCTACATCCACCCAGCGCCCGAACTTGAAGCCGACTTCGCCGAAGTGGGCGACCTTCTGCATTGCAAATTTCTCGTGCAGAGCGACGCTGGCGGCGTTCGGCAAGGCAATGCCGCCGATGGCAACGTGGCAGCCGCTGCGCCGGAGGCTGTCAAACAGCGCCGCGTACAGCAGCGTTCCTAAGCCCTGCCCCACGGCCGCGGCATCCAGGTACACCGTGACCTCGGCCGAATAGCGGTACGCACAACGGCCCTTCCAGCGGCTGGCATAGGCATAACCCACGACTCCGGCCGGCGCCTCGGCAACCAGCCACGGCAGGTTCGCGGCATGGGTTTCAGCCACGCGGGCCGCCATATCCTCAGCGCTCAGCGGCGTTTCCTCAAAGGTCACGATGGTGTTGGCGACATAGTAATTGTAGATACGCGCCAGCACCGCTCCGTCGGCGGCGGTTGCGGCGCGGATCAGGGCGCGATCCACCATGGCTTATTTCCGGAACATGAAATAGAACGACGCTATGGTAGGCATGATCACCCTCATGCGCGCATTGTGCCCCGCAGGCGGTGCGCTTGTCACCGCCGGCGCGCTATGCTGCGAGCCATGAGCCACCCGCAACTGCTGACTTTCCCCTGCGATTACCCGATCAAGGTGATGCTGCGCGCGGACGCCGAACCGCGCGTCCACGTCGACGCCGTCCTGGCGCGGCACGCGGGCACCTCGGTCACCGCGGCGGCCACTGAGCGGCCTTCAGCGCAGGGTAATTTCAGCGCCGTGACCTACACGATCCGCGCGCGCGATCCGGAGCACATCGCCGCGCTGTTCGCCGACCTGAAGGAGATCGAGGGTGTGCTGATGGTGCTCTAGCACCGGAATTCAGACCTGCGCGCGCGGCCTCCCTGGCGACTGCCCGCCGTGGAACTCCTGCTGCGATCAGCGGCGCTCATCGGGGGCTGCACAGTCGGGAACCGTCAGCGCCAGATCCGTCCGGCGATCGCGGTGCGCGTACCACTGGCGTCCCCGCCTCAGTTCCGGTTGCATGACTCAACCCGCCAACCCGCCCGGGGCAAAACATGCTCCCCCAACCGTTGCCAGACCAAGCCACGCCGCAGCGCTCCTAATCGCTATCCGCCTCGCGCCTTGGGCAACCTTCGAACTGCAGCACGCGGAAACCACTCGGCACCGTGCGTGGCACCAGCCTGCACAAGTTCTCCTTGCGGGCGCGCTCGTCCAGCAGGCCGTCGCGCACGAAAGCCACCAGATCGCGAAACTCCCCCGGGCCCAGCTCGATCGGCGCCGCGAGCAATGGATCGAGTCGCGCCAGCATGGGCGCCATCGGTCCGATGGGCAGCGTGAGATCGTTATCCACCCCGGCGGTGATGGGATCGTAGTCCCTCACTGACAGAAGGACGTCCAGGTGATGACGGATCGCATCCTCGAGGCGCGTGAACGCACCGTTGTGAAAGAACGCGGGCTGCAGCGCTGCGTTCCGGAGCGGAGAGCTACGGAACTTGTAACGGTCGGCCGGGTTTCCCGTGATCTGCTCCAGGCCGAAATCCTCATTTCTGCCGGATCCGTCGAAGATCATGTTGCCCTTGCCCACGCCAAAGGCCGGCGCCAGCTGCGGCACGCCGATCACGTGCATCCGGAAATCACTGAACATTTCGTTGGATTGCCCGGCGACGGCGTGGCATTGCACGCACTTGCCCTTGCCGAAAAATATCCGCGCGCCGCGCTTCTGCGACTCGGACATGGCCGATTGCTCGCCGCGCGCATAGCGATCGATGGGCGCGTTGGCAAACACGAGCGTGAATTCGAACTCGGCAATGGCCCGTCCGAACATGGTGAAATCAATCGGCCCGCCGGCGGCCACGGCAGGAAACAGCGCCCCGAATTTCCGGCGATAGGATGGCGTTGAATTCAATCGCTCGAGCACCGCCTGGCGAATCGGCTCGTTGCGAAAACCGCCGGCGTCCGGCGCGGGCACGAGTGATCCCAGACCGTCATCAAACTGGTCAAACTCCGGCCCGATGGTTCCCTTCGTGCCGGTAAACCCGGCCACTTCGACCAGTTCGGTCGGGGGTATGTGGGCTTGGGCGATCAGCAGATGGGTCACGATGGGATCGTTCGGCGGGAAGCGGCTGGTCCCTTCCGGCAGCGGAAAACTGTAGCCCGCGGAATTGTCGAAGGGATCGCCCGAGAGCGCCGCGAACCGGCCGTTCCACATCAGCTTGGGGTAGAAAGCCGAGTTGACGGCGGTTGGAGTCCGGCGCTGATTGCGGGGACCCGCGCGATTGGGCCCCACCAGATTATTGTTCTGGACACCGATCGCGATCGACTGGCTGTCGCCGAAGCCGTTTGCAGGTGAATGACAGCCACCACAGGTGTTGTCGGAGTGCAAACCCCCGCTCGTGTCGAACCACAACAGCCGGCCAAGGTCCGCCAGCTGCCGGTTGACGGGGCGGCCCAGGCGCGCCGGCAGGCGCGCTTCCACCCGGCCGCTGAACCCCGCGGCACGCAGGGTTGCCCGCAGCCGGCCGTCGAGGTCCTCGGCGCTCGCCGCGGATCCGGCCGCTGCCAATCCCAGCAGCAGGGCCG
>JAYTXT010000190.1:0-9189 GCA_043742765.1 Gammaproteobacteria bacterium
CGCCGCTCGTCAGCACGTATTGCTACGCCTGTTACCGCTCGACTTGCATGTGTTAAGCACGCCGCCAGCGTTCAATCTGAGCCAGGATCAAACTCTTCACTTGATAGCTTTGAGCTGTCAACAAAAAGAGTGATTCAAAGGCCCATCGCTGGACTTTTGGTCACTCGGTCATCTTGCATTCAAAAGAACACAATCGACGCGAGTCCCCACACAAATTACCTGCCAAATTGTTAAACAGCACTTCGGTCTCTAGGGCCGAAGAAAGGGCCGAGGAGTATAGCCCTGCGGCTCTCCTCGTCAAATAAGTACATGCGCTGAGACGCCGCCGCGGGGCCCGCGGTGCATCATCTGCCGAGGGCGCGCATTATAGGGCTGGATCGGGCGCTGTCAACGATTCACAATAAATAAGCCGAGGTACCCTCGTTGGACGACTTAGTGCCTTGTTTTTATTTAACTTGGTGCACAGCAATACGCGCAAAACGACGAGGCCCGAGCTGCAGGGTGTAACGACCGCCAGTCGCCAGGCGCAATTGCGGGTCGATGGCCTTCTCGCCGTCGATCCGGACCGCCCCTTCGGCGACTTTGCGGCGCGCCTCACTGCGGCTGGCAGCGAGCTCGACGCCGGCGCTGGTCAGGGCGGCGACCAGGGTGATGGCGTCTTCTCCTGCAGCGCAATATAAGGCGACCTCGGGAAGATCGGTAGGCAGGGCCTTGTCGGCAAACCGGCTGGTGAAATTCTGCTGCGCGCGTACAGCAGCTGCCGGGTCGTGGAAGCGGGTGACGATCTCCTGTGCCAGCTCGAATTTCACGTCGCGCGGATTTCGGCCGGCGGCCATCGCTGCTTTCAAGGCGGCGATATCGGCGAGCGGCCGGAACGAGAGCAACTCGAAATAGCGCCACATGAGCTGGTCCGAAATGCTCATCAACTTGCCGAACATGTCGTCGGGCGGATCGGTGATGGCGATGAAATTGGCGAGCGACTTCGACATCTTGTTGACGCCATCGAGCCCTTCGAGCAGCGGCATGGTCAGCACCACCTGCGGTTCCTGGCCGTATTGTTCCTGCAGCTGGCGGCCGACCAGCAGGTTGAATTTCTGGTCGGTACCGCCCAGCTCAACATCAGCACGCAGGGCCACCGAGTCATAGCCCTGCACCAGTGGGTACAGGAACTCGTGCAGTGCGATGGGCTGGTTGCTCTTGAAGCGCTTGCTGAAATCGTCGCGCTCGAGCATGCGCGCCACCGTGTGGCGCGCAGCGATTTCGATCAGCCCGGCGGCGTTCATCGGACCGAACCAGCGTGAATTGAAATCGATGCGCGTGGTGGCGGGATCGAGGATCTTAAAGATCTGCTGCTCGTAGGTGCGCGCGTTGTTCTTGATCTCATCGGGCGTGAGCCGCGGGCGCGTCGCGTTGCGCCCGGTCGGGTCGCCGATCATGCCGGTGAAATCACCGATCAGGAACGTCACCTCGTGCCCAAACTGCTGGAACTGGCGCAGCTTATTGATGAGCACCGTATGACCGAGATGCAGGTCAGGCGCGGTCGGATCGAACCCGGCCTTGATGCGCAGCGGTTCGCCGCGGCGGAGCTTTTTTTCGAGGTCGGGAATCGTGAGCACTTCGGCGGCACCGCGCTGCAGCTCGGCCATCTGTTCAGCGACAGGTACGGCTACGGGCCTGGTGATTATTGCCATAGATCACAACTTTAGCAGGATGCCGCGCTCAGCACGTTGACCGGGTGGCTTGGGGTGGGCTACGGTGCGCCGATGACCCTCGTCCGCCCCGCCATAGCGAGCTACGTCGTCCTCGGCCTGGTGTTGATGGCGGCGGACCGCCACCCGCGGCTCCGCCCGCCCGCACTCGCGTCCCCGGCGCGGCTCGCGACCACGCCCCTGGCCGCACAGGCGGCCTCGATGGCCTCGGGCCTGGCCAACATTGAAGTCATCGTCCGGCGCAATGACACGCTGGATGCCATTTTCCGCAAGCTGGAACTCAGCCTCACGGACCTGGCGAACCTGCGCGCCATCGCCGGCGCCCGCGCCCTGGTCGACCGGCTGGTGCCGGGTGAATCACTGCGCCTGACCCATCGCAACGGTGAACTGGTCACGCTCGAGCGCAACCTCTCGCTCACCGAACAGCTCAGGGTCACGCGCGCCACTGACGGCTTCCGGGCTGACGTCAGCGCACGACCCATCGAGGCGCGCACGGTCGTCGCGCACGGTGTCATCGATTCCTCGCTGTTCGACGCCGCGCTGGGCGTCGGGATGCAGGACCAGACCGTGCTGCAGCTGGCGCAGATATTTGGCTGGGACATTGATTTCGCGCTCGACTTGCGCCCCGGCGACACCTTCACGGTGAGCTACCAGCGTCTCTACCAGCAGGGCCAGTACCTGCAGGACGGCCCGATCCTCGCGGCCCGCTTCACCAACCAGGGGCGCGAGGTGCGTGCGGTGCACTACCGCGCGCCGGACGGGAACGATCGTTACTACAGCCCAGACGGGCGCAGCATGCAGAAGGCGTTCCTGCGCGCGCCGCTGGAATTCCGCCGCGTCAGCTCGCGCTTCAGCCACGCGCGCTATCACCCGATCCTCGCCCTGGTGCGCGCGCACCAGGGCGTCGATTATGCGGCGCCCACGGGCACACCGGTGCGGGCGGCGGGCGATGGCCGGGTGCGCTTTCGGGGTACGCGCGGCGGTTACGGAAATCTCCTCGAAATTGACCACGGTGGCGGCATCGTCACGGTCTACGGACACCTGTCGCGGTTCGCGCCGGTGGCCAGGGTCGGCGTCCATGTCGAGCAGGGTCAGACGGTGGCCTACGTGGGCATGAGCGGGCTCGCCACCGGGCCGCACCTGCACTACGAATACCGGCTGAACGGGCGCTATCTCGACCCCCAGCACGTCAGGCTCCCGGACGCGACAGCGCTCGATCCGGCGCTGGCCGCCGATTTCCAGCGCCAGACCGCGCCGCTCCTGATCTCGCTCGAGCTCCAGCCCACGGTGCCCGCGGTCGCAAGCCGCTGACTGTCAGGGGAAATAGGGTGTTAGTGAGGCTGTAACACAGTTGTCGCTCGTTCCGCCCTTACAATGGGTCCCCGAGCCAATGACCGAGCGTCACCTTGGACCAGATACTGCTCCGCGCGCCGCAGCACTTCATCAACCGCGAACTCGCGGCGCTGGAGTTCAACGCGCGCGTGCTGGCGCAGGCCCAGGACCAGCGCGTACCGCTGCTTGAACGGCTCCGGTTCCTGTGCATCTGTTCCTCCAATCTCGACGAGTTCTTCGAGATCCGGGTCTCGGGACTCAAGCAGCTCCTCGAACTCGGCTCTACGCCGACCGCGCCCGACACGCTCAGCATTCCAGAACAGTTGGCTGCGATTCACGCGCGCGCGCTGGGACTGATCCGCGACCAATACAGTGCGCTCAACGAGGTACTGCTGGGCGAGCTGCATACCGAAGGCATCGAGCTGCTGGCCGGCACCCTGTGGGACGCGGACACGCACGCCTGGCTCGAGCGGCATTTCGTCGCCGAGGTCGAGCCGGTTCTCAGTCCGCTGGGGCTCGATCCGGCCCGGCCGTTTCCGCGCATCCAGAACAAGAGCCTCAACTTCATCGTCAAACTCGCCGGCAAGGACGCGTTCGGGCGCGACGGTGACATGGCCATTGTCCAGGCGCCGCGCTCGCTGCCGCGCATCGTCGCGCTCCCCGCCGCCGGCGGCCGGCTGCGGCTGGTGGCGCTCTCGACCATCGTCGAGGCTTTCGTGCCGCGGCTGTTCACGGGCATGGAAGTACTGGGGTGCTACCAGTTCCGGCTGACGCGCAACAGCGACTTGTTCATCGACGACGAGGAAGTCGACGATCTGCGCCGCGCGCTCGAGGGCGAGCTGGCGCACCGGCGCTACGGCGCCGCGGTGCGGCTCGAGACCGGGGCCAATTGTCCGCAGGAGATGGTCGACTTCCTGCTGCAACAGTTCGCACTCGAAGCGCTCGACTGGTATTCGGTGCCGGGGCCGGTAAATCTTAACCGCTTCTCGGCGATCTATGACCTGGTGCCGCGGCCGGACCTCAAGTACCCCGTGTTCACGCCCGGCCTCGCCGAGGGCTTCAGCGGCGCGCATGATCTGTTCGACGCCATCCGCCAGCGCGACGTGCTGCTGCACCATCCGTTCCAGAGCTTCACGCCGGTGATGGACCTGTTGCGCCAGGCGGCCGCTGACCCCACGGTGCTGGCGATCAAGCAGACGCTGTACCGCACCGGCGACCATTCGCACATCGTCGACGCGCTGGTGGCCGCAGCGCAGGCCGGCAAGGACGTCACGGTCGTCATCGAGCTGCGCGCGCGCTTCGATGAAGAGGCGAACATCGAACTGTCGACGCGCCTGCAGGAGGCCGGCGCCCACGTCATGTACGGCGTGGTCGGCTTCAAGACCCATGCCAAGCTGCTGCTGATTGTGCGGCGCGAGGCGCAGGGTATCCGGCGCTATTGCCACCTGGGCACCGGCAACTATCACGCCGGCACCGCGCGCAGCTACACCGACTACGGCCTGTTCACCTGCGACGAGGCCGTCGGCGCCGATGTGCACGAGATCATCCTGCAGCTCACCAGCCTGACGCAGACCCCGCGCCTGCGCCGGCTGCTGCAGTCGCCCTTCAAGCTGCACGAAACATTTCAGGCACTGATCGAGCGCGAGATCAGCCATGCGCGCGCCGGCAAGTCCGCGCGCATCATCGCCAAGCTCAACGCCCTGGTCGATCCGGTGACGATCGAGAACCTGTATCGCGCTTCGAATGAAGGTGTACGCATCGACCTGATCGTGCGCGGCGTGTGCGCGCTGCGGCCCGGGCTCCCGGGCGTGTCGGAGAATATAGAGGTACGCTCGATCGTCGGTCGCTTCCTCGAACACTCGCGCGTGTTCTGGTTCGAGAATGCCGGGCGCGCGCAGCTGTACCTGGCGAGCGCCGACTGGATGGAGCGCAACTTCTTCCGCCGCATCGAAGTGGCTTTTCCGATCACTCAGGCAAAGCTGCGCACGCGGATCCGCGCAGACCTGGACCATTATCTTCACGACACGACCAACGCCTGGCTGCTGCACAACGACGGCAGCTACGCCCGAGCCGCCGCCGACCCGGCCTCGGGCGCGCTGCCGGCCGACGCGCAATCACAGCTGCTCGAAGCCTACGCCGCCGCGCCGCGGCTGCCGGAGTAGACCCGCAGCTTGACACCCTGGGTGCGCAGGTACTCGATTTCCAGGTGCAGGTCTTCCACCGACAGCGGATTTTCCTTGAGCCAGCGCGCCGGGAAACGCATTTCCAGCGTGCGCGCGTGGGCGCTCAGCTCGATCGGCGGCAGCGCGGTGGCGCTCCGGCCGCGATGCAGGAGCACGGCGAGCCGCAGCAGCAGCAGCAGGTAGATCGCCAGCCGATCCCAGGGTGGAATCAGGTCCTCGACGCCCGTGAACACCAGCTTGCGGCGGTGGGCGCCCACCAGCCGCGCCAGCAGCAACTGCTCTTCGCGCGCGAAGCCTGGCATGTCGGCGTTCTCGAGCAGGTAGGCGCCGTGGCGGTGGTAGCCGCTGTGCGCGACATCGAGTCCGATCTCGTGCAGGCGTGCGGCCCATTTCAGCGCCAGCTCGGCGTGCGGATCGTCGAGCTCCCAGCTCTCGGCCACCTGCGCCAGGAAACCGAGCGCCGTGGCCTCGACGCGCGCGGCCTGCGCACTATCGACGTGATAGCGCTGCTCCATCGAACCCACGGTGCGCTCGCGCGGGTCCTCGTCAGTGAGCCGCCCCACCATGTCGTGCAGCAGGCCGTCGCGCAACGCGCCCTCAGCCATACGCAGCTGCTCGATGCCGAGCGCCGCGAACAGCTCGGCGAGGATCACCACGCCGCCCGGGAACACCGGCCGCCGCTCCTCGGTCAATGCTTCAAGTTCGAGCTCGCGGCAGTGACTCGCGCGCGCCATTTCCGCCACCAACTTGTCCAGACCTTCGGCGCTGATGGTGGTCAGCTGCGGATCGCGCTCGCGCAAGCATTCGCCGATCGCACGCACTGTGCCCGAACTCCCGACCACGCTCTCCCAGCCGCGCTGCAGGAACCGGCTCTGCATCGGCTCGATCTCCAATTGCGCCGCCAGCCGCGCACGTTCGAAGCGCTTGGGCGAAAGGCGCTCGTCGGCGAAGTAGCGCTGGCTCAGCGAGACGCAACCGAGTTTCAGGCTCTCGAGCAGCAGCGGTTCGTAGCCCTCGCCGATCACCACCTCGGTGCTGCCGCCGCCGATGTCGATGACCAGGCGCCGCCCCGGCTCGGACGGCAGCGTGTGCGCGACGCCGGCGTAGATCAGCCGCGCTTCCTCCATGCCGGAAATAATTTCGATCGGGTGCCCGAGCGCCTCGCGGGCACGCTCGAGAAAGGCCTGCTTACGGCGGGAAATGCGCAGCGCGTTGGTACCGACGACACGCACGCTGCGGGCGTGCATGTCGCGCAGTCGCTGCCCGAAGCGCTCGAGGCAGGCGAGCGCGCGCGCCGTCACCTGTTTGTCGAGTCGGCCGTCCGGGCCGACACCGCCGCCCAGACGCACCATCTCGCGCATCCGGTCGATGACCACCAGCTGGCCATGCGAGTAGCGGGCGACGACGAGGTGGAAGCTGTTTGAACCGAGATCGACGGCCGCCAGCACGTCGGGCACGGTGCGGGCAGCGCGACTCACGAACGCGTTAGGAGGCCGTAGCGAATGACGAGCCGCAACCGCAGGTGGTCGTGGCTTGTGGATTGCGGATCACGAACTGTGCACCGTCGAGCCCGTCGCGGAAATCGATCTCGGCGCCGCCCAGGTAGTTGACGCTCATCGGATCGATCAGCAGCTTGACGCCCTGGTTCTCGACGCAGGTGTCGCCTTCCTGCAGCTGCTCGTCGAACTCGAACCCGTACTGCAGTCCCGAACAGCCGCCGCCCTGTACGAAGACCCGCAGCATCAGCTTCGGGTTGCCTTCGATGCGGATCAGGTCGGCCACCTTGAGCGCCGCAGCGTCGGTAAAGACCAGCGGCAGATCCTGGGGCGGGGTGTCGTTGACGGGTGCGTCCATGGTGATGCCAGTGTAGGCGTGCTGTCCCGGGGCGTCAAAGCAGCAGCGTGAAAACTGTTAACCACGCTGATTAATAGGCGAATTTAGCCCACCTGGTTCAACTTCCCTGGGCCGCGGCGGGCTCTTCCGGCGCGTTGCCGGGAATCAGGCGGCCGGTGATTTCGGCGCCCAGAGCCATTTCAATCACGCCATAACTGACGTTGCCGCGCACCCGCGCCTTGGCGCCCAGCACCACGCGGTCGGAGGCGAGGATGTCGCCGTTCACCGAGCCATTGAGCACCACGTGGGGGGCCTCGACCGAGCCTTCGATCACGCCATGTTCGCTGATCGACAGCGAGGCCTTGGCGCCCGGCACGACGCGGACGTTGCCGGTCACACGGCCGTCGATGCGCAGGCCGCCGGAAAACTCGATGTCGCCCTGCACGCTGGTCGAGCTGCCGATGAGCGTGTCGATGCGGGTCTCGTGCTTTTCACTGCGGTTGAACATGGCTCCTCGCTAAGTGACGTCCGGGTTCCAGACGAATGTCTGTCGAAAGGGGGCCGCGCCTTTGCGGGCGGGGCGGATTTCTATAGTAACGCGCTCCGGCCTGAAATCCGCGGGCACCGTCACCCGCTGCTCCACATTGCTGTAATAACGGAAGCTGTAGGGCAATTCCTTGAGCTTACCGTCCGTAAGCATTGACAGGTTGAGGCTGGCGGCAGCGCCCGCGCGCTCGCCGTCGATCGTCACGGCCAGGGTGCCGGAAGAGGATTCCTCGGGGCGTGTCGGGCGGTTGAGCGCAAAGCGCAGCGTAAAGCTGTGTGCCGCGGCGTCAGTGGTCAGCACCTGGAACTGCTGCACGCGCAGCGTCGGCGGCTTGGCGGCAGCCAGCGGATTGGCGATGCCGCGGTAGAACTCGAGGTCCTGCTGTGCGCGGCCGAGCGCGGCTTGCAGCTCACCGATGGTCTTCGCCACTTCGCTCCGTTCACGCACCTGCGAGATCCGCGCTCCCTCGGCGGCGGCGAGCTGCACTTGCAGATCATGCGCGTCGTTCTGGAGTGCCGTGATCTGCCCCTCCAGCGCGGTACGCTGCTGCGCCGCCTGGATACCGTCGAACCCGGCCTTCTGCCGGCCAATCTCGAAAGCGAGGTACAGCGCCACGATGCCGAGCAGCAGCACGGAAGCGAGCATCGTCCAGCGCCTTGCCGGCGCGTAGGTGCGGACCACCAGCTTGCCGGGAATTTCCATCAGCAAGCCTCGGCGGCGGCGTCCTGGTGCCACCAGTCCGGGTACTGCGGCAGACCCTCGGGAAAGACCTGCGCGCCGAGTTCATGGAGCGCGCGCGTGTAGACAGTGCGCTTGAAATAGATGACTTCGCGGATCGGCTCCCAGTAATCGACCCAGCGCCAGCGGTCAAACTCGGGCTCGCCCGTGCTATCGAAGCGGAACTGCGGATCGGGGCGCTTGAGACGCAACATGAACCAGCGCTGTTTTTGGCCGATGCACATGGGCCGCGAATCGCGCCGCTGGTAACGCTCCGGCAAGCGGTAGCGGAGCCAGCGCTGCGTCCGGCCGACAATTTCCACTTCGTCCCGCGTCAGGCCGATTTCCTCCTGGAGTTCCCGAAACAGCGCTTCCTCGGCCTTTTCACCCCGGAGCATGCCGCCCTGCGGGAACTGCCAGCCGCGCCCCCCGGAACGCCGGCCGATGAACAGCCGGCCGTCGTCCGCCATCAGCACAATGCCGACATTGGCCCGAAACCCGTCACGATCGATCACATCGCCCATAATGAGGTCACTTTTACCCTTTACCGGTGCCCGCGCTCAAGCGCCTGGGTCTTGTTATCGACCCCGGACGCTCTTTAGTCTCCATATATGACCAGACCGACACAGCTTTGGGCGCTCGCGGGACTTGGGGCGCTGGCCCTCGGGAGCCTCCTGGCCTCACTCCTGACGGGCTCCGCGGACCTGTCGCTGGGCCGCGCGCTTGCGGCGCTGGGAGGTGGGGGTGATGAGCTGGCCGGCACGATCGTGCGCACCATCCGGCTGCCACGCAGCATATCGGCGTTTGCGGTCGGGAGCCTGCTGGGCCTGGCCGGCGTGCTGCTGCAGGCCCTGTTCCGCAATCCGCT
>JAYTXT010000191.1:0-3341 GCA_043742765.1 Gammaproteobacteria bacterium
GATTCCGGGCGTGATCCTGTTCGAGGCGCTGCTGAGCTTCCTCGGCCTGGGCGTGCACGCGCCGCTCGCCTCGCTCGGATCGCTGGTGGCCGAGGGCGCTAATGAAATGCAGGCCAATCCCTACCTGCTGATTTTCCCGGCGGCGTTCCTGGCGGTAATCATCCTGTGCCTCAACCGGCTGGGCGACGCACTGCGCGACGCGCTCGATCCACGCCAGGACGGCAATCGTGGCTAGGGCCGGGCAGGTGCTGCTGCAGCTGCGCGGGCTCTGCGTCCGCTACGGCAGCGCCGCGCGGGAAGTGCGCGCGGTAGAGCGGCTCGATCTGGACCTTGCCGAACACGAGTGCCTCGGCGTCGTGGGCGAGTCCGGTTCCGGCAAGACGCAACTGCTGCTTGCGCTGCTGGGCCTTTGCAGTCCGGCGGCGCGTCTTGCCGGCAGCATCCGCTATCGCGGCGAGGAATTGCTGGGTGCGCCGCCCGCGCGCCTCCAGGCGCTGCGCGGCCGGCGCATCGCCATGGTGTTCCAGGAGCCGATGAGCGCCCTCAATCCCTACCTGACGATCGGTACCCAGCTCACCGAAGGCGCGCGGCATCACCTGCAGCTCGGGCGCCGCGCGGCACGCTCGCGCGCCGCGGCACTGCTCGCGACGGTGCAGATCGACGCGCCGGCCGAGCGACTCCGCCAGCATCCGCACGAGCTATCGGGCGGCATGCGCCAGCGCGTGATGATCGCCATGGCGCTGATGTGCGATCCGGAAATCCTGCTGCTCGACGAGCCGACCACCGCGCTCGACGTCACGGTGCAGGCGCAGGTGCTCGAACTGCTGCACGCCGTGCGCGCACGCACCGGCGCGGCCATCTTGTTCGTGACCCACGATCTGGGGGCGCTCGCCTCAATGGCTGAGCGGGTCGCCGTCATGTACGCCGGGCGCCTGGTCGAGCAGGCGAGCGCGCCGGCCCTGTACGCCTCGCCCCGCCACCCCTACACCGCCGGGCTCCTGCGCTCGCTTCCGCGCCTGGACCTGCCGGTCCCGGCGCGGCTCCCCTCGATCCCCGGCCAACCGCCCAACCTGGCGGAGCTCGGGGCAGGCTGTGCCTTCGCGCCCCGCTGCCCGCTGGCTCATGAACGCTGCAGTACGCGCCCTGAATTGCGCGCCCTGCCGGACGCGCGCAGCGTCGCCTGTCACTTCGACGCCGGAGCCGCGCAGATCGCCGCGGCCTGGACATGAGCGCGATCAGCGGCGCACCGCCGCTGCTCGAGGTCAGGGATCTGCGCGTGCGCTACGGCACCGGCGCACGCACCGCTTCGGCGCAACGCACCGCCGCGGTCGATGGGGTCAGCTTTACGCTTGCCTCTGGTGAAAGCCTCGGGCTGGTGGGCGAATCCGGCAGCGGCAAATCCAGTATCGCCCGCGCGCTGCTGCGGCTGATTCCAGCCACCGGCAGCGCGCTGTTTCAGGGACGCGACCTGCTCCAGCTCCAAAGCGAGGCCCTGCGTGCGACGCGCGAACATCTGCAGATCGTCTTCCAGGACCCGCTCGGCGCGCTCGACCCGCGGATGAACGTGGCGCAACTGGTCACCGAACCGCTCCTCGAGTTCCGTCCCGCAGAGGCCAGCCAGCACCGCGAACAGGTCACGCAGATGCTCGCGCGCGTCGGTATCGGCAGCGAACTGCTTGGCCGTTACCCGCACCAGCTCTCGGGTGGCCAGGCGCAGCGCGTCGGGCTGGCGCGCGCGCTGATCCTGCGGCCGCGACTGCTGATCTGCGACGAACCGATCGCGGCCCTCGACGTCTCGATCCGCGCGCAGATTGCCAACCTGCTGCGCGACCTGCGCGACGAACTCGGGCTCGCGCTGCTGTTCATCGCCCACGATCTGGCCACGGTGCGTTTCCTGTGCGACCGGGTACTGGTGATTTACCGCGGGCAGGCAATGGAAATGGCGGCCCGCGACGCGCTCTATGACGCGCCCCGGCACCCCTACACGCGGGCGCTGCTGGCGGCCAATCCGATCCCCGATCCGTCGCGTGGAGCGCCGCAGACGCCAGCGCCCGCCGCAATGCTCACGCGGAGCGTCGCCTCCGGCGGCTGCGTGTTCCGGAGCCGTTGCCCGCTGGCGGTGGTGCGCTGCACCGAGGAAGTGCCACTGCTCCGCGCTGTTGATGCAAGCTCGGTGAGCTGCCATCGCGCCGACGAGTAGCGGGCCGCGGCTTTTCGAGCGGCTATCGACGCGACGCGCTACCATTGCGCACCGGCGGATTGCGGCGTTACCGGCAACCGCCCTGCAACGAAAACAATATCAGGAGCTAGACTGTAATGACGACTCTAAAGAACGTGAGCGTTGGTCTGCTGGCGATGGCAGCCGTGCTGCTGGGTGCCTGCGCCAACCAGATGGAACCGGCCCAGAAGGCGATCGCCGGAATCGAAAGCGCGGTCAGCGCTGCGGCGCCCGACGCGGGCAAGTACATTCCCGATCAACTCGCCAGCGTGCAGAAGAAGCTGGCGGACCTCAAGACCTCGTTTGATAGCAAGGACTACGCCGGTGTGCTCACCGGCGCCCCAGCGCTGCTGACCGAAGCGCAAGGCCTGCTGGGCGCCACCATGCTCAAGAAGGAAGCGGTCGTCAAGGCGATGAGCGCCCAATGGCCGGCCATGGCCGCCGCCCTGCCCGATCTGGTCAGCTCCGTGACTAACCGCGTGGCGTCACTCGCCAAGAGCAAGCACCTGCCTGAAGGGGTGGACCTGGCTGCGGCCAAGGCCGGCATCGCCGATGCCACCTCGCTGTGGAGCAAGGCACAGGCTGCGTTCGCAGCGGGCAACATCGAGGAAGCCATGAACACCGCGAACGATGTGAAGGCCAAGGCCGAAGCGGCCGCGGCGGCGATCAAGATGAAGCTCCCGACTCCGGCTCCGGCTCCGGCCGCGAAGTAGTCCAGGCAGCTGCGGCATCAACGCGGGGGCTGGCCTGGGCCAGCCCCCGTTTTCTTTGGGCGATCGCAGGCCACCCGGTGGTCCTTATGTCAAAGCGAGCTGGCCGGCCCCGCATGTGCTGCAAGGAAATGGCCCAACTCATCCGCCTGTCGCCGCCCGCAGACGGACTATTCCCTTCGCTCATGCGCATTCGGTGCTAGCCTTTGAGGCTGGTTATTCACTGGACGAGAGAGGCACATGAACAGCCTGAAAAACGTAGGTTTGGGAATCGTTTCTCCCCTGGTGCTGGCTGCGCTCAGCGCGTGCGGGGGCGGCAGCATGGGAGCATCGACGTCGACGCTCAATCTCGGCATCACCGACTCGGCCATCGATAACGCGACCAAGGTCTGGATCCAGTTTACCGGCGTCGA
>JAYTXT010000192.1:0-3845 GCA_043742765.1 Gammaproteobacteria bacterium
CTCAGCAGCACCGTGCCGGCGCTCGGCGCCTGGAGCCCGAGAATCGTGCGCAGCAGCACGGACTTGCCGGAGCCCGAACCGCCGACGATGCCGAACACCTCGCCTTCCTCGACGCTCATGTCGAGATCGCGGTGCACGCTCTGGCGGCCAAAGCGGTTGACCAGGCCGCGCACTTCAACCACCGCGGCCATCAGATGTCCAGCTCCATGAACAGCACGGCAAACAGCGCGTCGGCGAGTATTACGAAGAAAATGGCCTGCACGACCGCCAACGTGGTCAAGCGGCCCAGATCGCGCGAGGAGCCACGCACCCGCAGGCCGCACCAGGTGCCAGACAACGCGATCAGCAGTGCAAACACGGGCGCCTTGATCAGGCCAACCCAGAACGTGGTCGAGGCGATGGCTTCATTGGCACGGTTGATGAACTGCGCCAGCGGCATGCCCAGCAGGGTGTGGCACAGCAGCCCCCCGCCCACCAGTCCGACGGCGTCGGCGATGACCGTCAACAGCGGCAGCGCAATGACCAGGCCGATCACCCGCGGCAGTACCAGCACTTCGATCGGGTCGACGCCGATCGCCCGCAGCGCGTCCACTTCCTCGTTGAGGCGCATAGCGCCGATTTCCGCCGCGAAGGCACTGCCGGAGCGGCCCGCGACGATGATGGCAGTGAGCAGCACGCCAAGCTCGCGCAGCACACCCACGGTGACCAGATCGACGACGAAGATGTCGGCGCCGAATTTGCGCAGCTGCTGCGCACCCATGTAGGCGAGGATCACGGCGATCAAAAAGCCGATCAGCGCCACGATCGGAATCGCCGTTATGCCGGTGTCATACACATGGCGCGTGATCGATGTCGGCCGCCAGCGCCGCAGGCTCAGGCTCGTGCGCGCGACTGCGTAACTGACCCGGCCCAGGAATTCGAGCAGCGATTCGGCCAGGCGCCAGACACCGACGGCGTGCCGGCCCAGGCCTTCCACCGCTGCCGCCGGGTCCAGCCAGACGCTCTGCTCCGTGGCGACCTTGCTGCCACTCACCTGCTCGCTGCTCAGCGTGCGCTCGATCAGCGCCAGTGCCGGCGGCCGCGCGCCAGTGAATTCCGCCTGCACCCCGGCTGCGACCACGCTGCCCAGGTAGTCATGCAGCAACCAGGCACCGGAGAGATCGAAGCGCGCCTCGCTGGCGTCGATCCGCAGCCGGCCAGTGGCGCCGGGGGACAACGCTGCGAGTTCGGCCTGGATGGCGACGAGCACTGCCGCCCGCCACTCGCCACGCAACGCGAGCTCGAGGCGATCAGCCTGGTGTCGCGCTACGCAATACACAGTTCAGTCATGTGTGGCTCCTGAATCCGGATATTACATCCGGACGATGCTAACAGGCCCTGGTGACCGGCATGCAAGTGGGCATTGAGGAGCCACAGCTGCTGGTCGGCGTCGCGCGCCACGCCGCCGGCGGTGATTGCTCCGGCCCCGATTACCATTAGAATCGGCGCTGTCCCGCCCAGCCTGGAGCCAGCCATGAAAAGACCCATGAACGTCGCGATCACCGGCGCCGCCGGCCAGATCGGCTACGCCCTCGCCTTTCGCGTGGCCTCCGGCCAGATGCTGGGCCCGGATCAGCCGGTGAACCTGCACCTGCTGGAAATCACCGCGGCGCTTCCCGGCCTCGGCGGCGTGGCAATGGAACTCAATGACTGCGCGTTTCCGACTCTGAACAAGGTCGTCGCCACCGACGAAGCGAAGGTGGCGTTCCGCGACTGCCACGCGGCGATGCTGGTGGGCGCGCGTCCGCGTGGGCCGGGCATGGAGCGCAAGGATCTGTTGCTCGCCAACGCGCAGATATTCTCCGCGCAGGGCAAGGCGCTCGACGCAGTGGCCGACCGCCAGGTGCGGGTACTGGTCGTCGGCAATCCTGCCAACACCAACGCCCTGATTGCGCGCAGCAACGCGCCGAATCTGCCCGGCGGACATTTCACGGCGATGACGCGCCTCGATCACAACCGCGCGCTCTCGCAACTGGCGGAAAAAACCGGCACCCACGTTACCGACATCCGCCGCATGACGATCTGGGGCAATCACTCCTCGACCCAGTATCCGGACCTCGGCCACGCACTGGTCGCCGGCAAGAACGCGAACAGCCTGGTTGACCAGGCCTGGATCGAGCAGACCTTCATCCCGACCGTGCAGCAGCGCGGCGCGGCCGTGATCAAGGCGCGTGGTTCCTCTTCGGCCGCCTCGGCCGCCTCAGCAGCGCTCGATCACATGCGCACTTGGTTCGGCGGCACCGCCGAGGGCGACTGGGTCAGCATGGGAATCCCGGCCGACGGCAGCTACGGCATCGGCGACGGCGTCATCTACTCGTATCCCGTGACCTGCCGCGACGGCCAGTACCAGATTGTCCAGGGATTGAGCATCGACGAGTTCAGCCGCGGCAAACTGAGTGCGACCGAGGCCGAACTGCGCGAAGAACGCGACGGCGTCAGGGAACTGCTCGGCTAGCCCTCTGCAGGCTCGCGCGCGGGGCGCGCGAGGACTAGTATTGCGCCATGGCCGGCGCAGCAATCACCTTCGTCTTTGTGCTGGCGGTGGTGTACTTCGCCTACCGCCGCCTGCCGCTCCTGATCTACACCCTGGCCTTCACCGTGCTGCTCGCGGCCTACATGCGCCTAGGGAATCCCGGCGGCATCTGGCAGGGCGCGCTCTGGCTGATGCTCGCGCTGCTGTGGCTGTTCAATCTGCGGCCGCTGCGCAAGGCGCTCATCAGCCGTCCGTTCCTGCGCACCTATCTGCGCCTGCTGCCGAAAATGTCGAACACGGAACGCGAGGCCCTCGAGGCCGGTACGGTCTGGTGGGACGGCGAGCTCTTCAGCGGCAATCCCGACTGGTCAAAGCTCCGCGCCAACCCGCCGCCGCGCCTGTCGACCGAAGAACAGGCCTTCCTCGACGGTCCCTGCGAAGAATTGTGCCGGATGCTCGACGACTTCGACATCACGCACCGGCGCGGCGACCTGCCGCCGGAAGTCTGGGCCTTCCTCAAGTCGCGCGGCTTCTTCGCGATGATCATCGGCCGGCAGTACGGGGGCCTGGGCTTCTCGGCCTACGCGCATTCCTGTGTGCTGGTGAAGCTCGCCGGCCGCAGTGTCACCTGTGCCTCCACGGTCGCGGTGCCCAATTCGCTCGGTCCCGCGGAATTGCTGAATCATTACGGCACCGAGGCGCAGAAGAATCATTACCTGCCGCGCCTGGCGCGCGGCGAGGACATTCCCTGCTTCGCGCTGACGGGTCCGCGCGTGGGCTCAGATGCCGCCGCCATGCCGGACACCGGCGTCGTCTGCCGCGGCCGGTGGCAGGGGCAGGAGGTCCTCGGGCTGCGCCTGAACTTTTCTAAACGCTACATTACTCTTGCGCCTATCGCCACCGTAGTAGGCCTGGCCTTCCGCATGCTCGACCCCGATCGGTTGCTCGGCGGTGCCCAGGACCTGGGTATTACCTGCGCCCTGATTGGCCGCGATACAGTTGGCGTCGAAATCGGTCAACGCCACCTGCCGCTCAATATCCCGTTCCAGAATGGACCAGTCCGCGGGCGCGATGTATTCGTACCGCTCGATAGCATCATCGGCGGGGTAAAGATGGCCGGACAAGGCTGGCGCATGCTGGTCGAGCAGCTCTCAGTGGGGCGCTGCATCTCGCTGCCTTCGAATTGCACCGGTGGCTCGAAGGCCGCGGTGTTCGCGACCGGCGCCTACGCGCGCATCCGCCGCCAGTTCAACATGCCGGTAGGCAAGTTCGAGGGCGTCGAGCAGGTGATCGCGCGCATGGTCGGCCTCACCTACATTTCGGATGCCGCACG
>JAYTXT010000193.1:0-4011 GCA_043742765.1 Gammaproteobacteria bacterium
GTCGAGTACCGGCTGTGTCGCCGCGATGGGGCGGTGCGCTGGGTAAGCGAGCGCGCGGTGCGTGTCTACGACCAGCCGTCGGCCAGCTGGAAATGGGAAGGGTTCATCGAGGACATCACCGAACGCAGGCGCGCTGAGCACGCGCTCCACGAGGCCAACGAGCGCTATCAGAGCATCTTTGAAAACGCGCTAGAGGGCATTTTCCAGGTTACACAGGAGGGGCGGCTCCTGGTCGCCAATCCCGCCATGGCCCGCATGTTCGGCTACGACTCGCCGGCGGCGTTACTGGCGGAGCTGCGCGACATCCCCAGGCAACTGTACGTCGAGCCTGTGCGCCGGGAGGAATACCGCCGCGAGATCGAGTCCAGCGGCGCGGTCAGAAATTTCGAGTTTCAGGCCTTCCGCAAGAACGGCGAGGTCATCTGGGTGTCGGAAAATGCGCACGTTCGCCGCAACTCGGCCGACGGCTCCATCTATTACGAAGGCACGCTCGAGGACATCACCGACCGGCGCGTGTACCAGGCGCAGATCGAGCGCCAGGCGAACTACGATGCGCTCACCGGTCTGGCCAACCGTACCTTGCTCAATGGCCGGCTGCACCAGGCGATCGGTCGCGCCGCCGAGAGCGCGACCGAGATTGCCGTGGTGTTCATCGATCTGGATCAGTTCAAGTTCATCAACGATACCTACGGCCATGCGCTCGGCGACAGCCTGCTGCAGAGCATGGCCGATCGGCTCCGCTCCTGCGTGCGCGACAGCGACACGGTTGCGCGCCAGGGCGGCGATGAATTCGTGCTGCTGCTCCAGGGTTACCGCCCGGATGACCTGGCCAGTGTGGTGCAGCGTCTGCACGCGTCGATCGCGCTGTCGTGGCGCTCGGGGCGGCGCGAATTCCACGTCACCAGCAGCATCGGTGTGGCCGTCTACCCGAGCGACGGCGCCAGTGCGGACGTGCTGCTGCGCAACGCCGACGCCGCCATGTACAAGGCCAAGGAAAATGGCCGCAACGCCGTGCAGTTCTTCACTGCCGAGCTCAATCACGCGTTGGTCGAGCGGCTCGACATTGAGCAGCGGTTGCGCGGCGCGCTGGCCCGTAACCAGTTCCTGCTGCACTACCAACCGCGCATCGACATGGACACCGGCCGCATTGCCGGCGCCGAAGCGCTGCTGCGCTGGCGGTTGCCACAGCGCGGGCTGGTCTCGCCGGCGCGTTTTATCTCGGTGGCCGAGGACACCGGCCTGATCGTGCCAATCGGCCGCTGGGTGCTGCACACGGCCTGTCAGCAGGCGCAAGCCTGGCAGATGTCCGGGCTGCCGCCGCTCGTGGTCTCGGTGAACGTCTCACCGCGCCAGTTCCGCGAGGGCAATATCGTCGCGACCATCGCCGAGGCGCTCCGGGTCACGGGCCTCGAGGCGCGCTACCTGCAGATCGAGCTGACCGAGGGCCTGGCGATGCATGGCGCCGAGAAGTACGTGGAGATGCTCGGGCAGATCAAGACGCTCGGTGTGCAGATTGCCGTCGACGATTTCGGCACCGGCTACTCGAGCCTGAGCTACCTGAAGCGCTTTCCGGTCGACCAGCTCAAGGTCGATCGCTCGTTCGTGACCGATCTGGCGACCGACCCGGACGACGCCGTAATCGTCCAGGCCATCATCGCGCTCGGCCACAAGCTCAATCTGCGCGTGGTCGCCGAAGGCGTCGAGACCACCGAGCAGTTCGAATTCCTGCGCCAGGCGGGCTGCGATGAAATGCAGGGGTACCTGTTCGGCAAACCGATGATCGCCGCCGATTTTGTGGCGCGACTCATGAGTCACGATTCCGAACAGTACGCGCAGCGGCGCCAGGCCTGAGCTGATACACGCACAGCTGTCCCGGGAGTAATATGGCGGCCAGATCCTGACTACCCCGGCGGGCACCATGAACAAGACTCCATCGGCGCCGACGCGCGGCCAGCTCGAGTTGCGCGGCGCCTATGAGCAGACCGCCGCCGATTACACCGTCGAGCAGCGTTGGGAATCCTACGACGCTGGCGAACATGCCATCTGGCAAACGCTCTACACGCGCCAGCGCGCGCTGCTCGAGCGCTACGCGGCTCCGGAGGTGCTCGCCGGACTCACCGCGCTCGGTGTCGATGCCAACCACATCCCGCGCTTCGCCGCGGTCAACGCGCTGCTGCAGCCGGTCACCGGGTGGCGCATCGTCGCCGTGCCGGGCCTGATTCCCGAGCAGCATTTCTTCGCGCACCTCGCGGCGCGCTCGTTCCCGGTATCGGTGTGGATCCGCAAGCCCCATGAGCTCGATTACCTCTCCGAACCAGACCTGTTTCACGATTTCTTCGGCCACGTGCCGCTGCTTGCGAATCCGGTGTTCGCGCGCTTCATGCAGGCCTACGGCGTCGCCGGGCAGAAGGCGCGGGCCCACGCCGCGGTGCCGCTGCTGGCGCGCGTGTACTGGTATACGGTGGAATTCGGGCTACTGCGCTCAGCCGACGGGCTGCGCGCCTATGGCGCGGGGATCCTTTCCTCGAAAGGCGAAACCATCTATTCGGTCGAGAGCCCGGAACCCAACCGCGTCGCCTTCGATCTTGAGCGCGTGATGCGCACCGACTACCGGATCGACACCTTCCAGCGCATGTATTTCGTGATCGACAGTTTCGAGCAGCTGTTCGAGGCCGGATACGGCACTGATTTCGGCCCGCTGTACGACCGCATCGGCAGCACGCCGGGCGTTGCGCCTGAGGTGCTGCTGGCGACCGACCGGGTGGTGAGCCGCGGCACCGTGGTTGGCTAGGGCAGCGACAGCACCGTGAAGCCCTCGCGCCTCGCCGCCGTATTCAGCCGCTCATCCAGGCTCACGATTTCCAGCGCAGCAGGCTCCTGGCCCGAGGCGATCCAGGCGGCGGCGAGCTGCAGGCTGTCGGCAGCGCGCAGCGCGTGATTGCGGAGCAGGCGTTGTGCCGCGCTGCGAACAATCTCGCTGGGTGCGATTTCTTCCCAGGCTCCGGCGAGCTGCTGCAGGGCTGCGTACGCGGCGTTGGTCTCGGCAGCGGTAAGCAATCCTTCCCGCTCGCGCCGCGCAATGGCGGCGGCAATCTCGACGCGGGTCGCCCACCACGCCAGGATGCCGGTATCCTCGCGCAACCAACCGCGAACCTGCTCGCCCGTGGCTTCATCCACCAGCAGGGGCAACAGGGCTGAGCTGTCCCAGAATCTCATCGCTCCTCGGCGCGCTCCTCCAGAAGCGCGTCCAGGAGCCGCGCCCGCGCGGGAACGACCGCACGCAGACCGGCCCACTGTCTTGCGGTCATCGGCTTGGTTGGCGGGCGCGTGAGCCCTGCGGCTCGAAGCTGCGCCACGCGGTCGGCGCCGCTGCCACCAACCTCGATACGCTCGATGCGCGCAATGGGTACCTCGCGGTCGTAGACAATGACCGACTGGCCGGCGCGGACCTTGCGCAGGTAGCCACTGAGGCCATTCTTAAGCGCTGAAACCGAGGCCTTTATCATATGGCTATAATAGCCATAATGCCGGAAAGGCGCAAATCAGGCAGCCCGGCGACCGCGCGGCGTGCGCTGGGCCTCCGGGAGCGGCGCCGCCGTCCCGCCGGAGCCGCCGCACACGATGCGCTAGCTTCCGGTTGTCGAGCGCGGCGTCCTCGACTACGCTGGCGCTCGCTTATGGCAACTTGTAGATCACGATGAATCCGCAACACAACCCGATGGGCACCGACGGCTTTGAGTTCGTCGAGTACACCGCCCCCGACCCCGAGGCGCTGCGCGCACTGTTCGAAAAGATGGGGTTCCGCGCCGTGGCGCGCCACCGCTCGAAGAACGTCACCCTGCACCGCCAGGGCGACATCAATTTCCTGATCAACGCCGAGCCCAACAGTTTCGCGCAGCAGTTCGCGCGCGACCACGGCGGCTCGATCTGCGCGATGGGCTTTCGCGTGCAGGATGCGGCTGTGGCGTTCAAGCGCGCGGTAGCACTCGGCGCGGAGCCCGGGCCGACCAC
>JAYTXT010000194.1:0-6859 GCA_043742765.1 Gammaproteobacteria bacterium
CTGGGAGTGTGGAGGCCGGCAACGAGAAATACGCTGCCGAGGGCGGCGATGCCGATGCGCTGGAAAATGCACAGCGGGCAGGGATCGATTCCGAGCACGCTTTGCACGTACAGCGCGTAAACGAACAGGGACGCACAGCACACAAAGCCCGTCAGGTTAAGGACGCGTCGCGACATGTCGCTCAGCCGCGCGCCACTTCGCTCTTCAGTTCCTCCGCCACCCGCTCGAGCGAGGTATGGCGGATGTCCTTGCCGTGCACCATATAGATAATGTACTCGCAGATGTTCTTGGCATGATCGCCGATGCGCTCGAGCGAGCGGACCACCCACATGACTTCCAGCGCACGGCGGATGGTGCGCGGATCTTCCATCATGAAGGTAATGCACTGGCGCTGGATGGATTCGTACTCTTCGTCCACAAGCCGGTCCTGGCGCACGGTTTCGAGCGCCAGCGCGGAATCGAGCCGGGCGCAGGCGTCGAGCATGTTGTGCACCATCAGCTGCACCGTGCGTCCCAGGTGCTTGACTTCGCGGTAGCGATCGGCCGGCCGCTCGACGTTCGCGAGCCGCGAGGCGATATTGCCGATACGCTCGCATTCGTCGCCAATGCGCTCCAGATCGGTGATGGTCTTGATCGTCGCCACCACCATGCGCAGGTCGCCGGCCGCGGGGGCGCGGGTGGCGAGAATGCGGCTGCACTCCTCGTCGATGGAGACTTCCATGCCGTTGACCTTGTAATCCTGGCTGGCCACCGACTGCCCGAGCGCACTGTCGCCGTCGACCAGCGCGGTCAACGCCTGGCTGAGTTGTTGCTCGACGAACCCGCCCATCGCCAGCACCTTGGCGCGGACACGCTCCAGGTCTTCGTTGAAGCGGCGGGAGGTATGGTGCGATAGATCGGCGGCTTCCATGAGCAGGTTCCTGTGGTCAGTTGACGTTAACTATAGCCCAGCAGCAAGAAGAAATATGCGCGGCGGATCGCAGACTCGCTCCGGCCCTAAGCCCGCGGCAGCAGCCGCGAGGCAGGGAAATGGCAGCTGAACGTGCTGCCGCGTCCCTCCTCGCTCTCGATCTGGAGGCTCCCGCCATGACGCTGCAGCACATGCTTGACGATCGCCAATCCGAGCCCCGAACCGCCGCTGGCGCGGCTACGGCCAGCATCGACGCGATAGAAGCGCTCGGTGAGGCGCGGCAGGTGTTCGGGGGCGATGCCGATGCCGGTGTCGGCAACGGAAAAATGCCCACCCTGCGCATCGTTCCACCAGCGCATGGTGATCACGCCGCCCTCAGGCGTGTATTTCGCCGCGTTCTCCAGCAGGTTGGCGAAGGCGGAGTGAATCTGCGCATCTTCGCCGACCAGCTGATCCGCGCTCTCAGCCTGGACGCGCACTTCCACGGCCGGGGTGATACGTGCCAGCAGATCGCTGCGCAGTCGTGCCAGAAGCGCTCCAATATCGATGGGTTCGCCACCGGGCGCAGCGCCCTCCACCTCCAGGCGCGACAGCTCGAGCAGGTCCTGCACGATGGCCGTCATGCGCAGCGCCTGGCGACGCATCTCCTGGATCGGGCCGCTTAAGCCCGGCTCCAGCGCCTCATCCTGCGACAGAGTCTCGAGATACCCCGAAATGACCGTCAGCGGCGAGCGTAGTTCATGCGAGGCGTTGGCGACAAAGTCCTTGCGCATCGCCTCGAGCTGCGCCTGGCGCGTCACATCACGCACCAGGAGCAGCAGCTGCCCGGCGCCATACGGGACGATCTGGAAGTGCAGGTACTGGTCCGTTACACCGCTGGCCTGCACGGTCACAGGCGAGCGGTAATCGCCCTCGCGCAGGTAGTTTACGAACTCCGGGCGCCGCACCAGGTTGTCGATGCGCAAGCCGACGTCGCCCCGGCTGCGCAGGTGCAGCAGCTCGCCCGCCGAGCGGTTGAACCAGAGGATTTCGGCGGCGGGGTTGAGCATGACGACGCCATCGGGAATGGCGGCGGTCGAATGGCGCAGTTCGCGCAGGAGCTGGCGCATGCGCCGCTTGTGGTACTGCTTGCGGCGGAACAACTTGATGATCAGGCCGATGACATCGCCCCAGACTCCGCCCGCGTCGGGAGCCAGGTCGATGCGGTCACCGCGCAGCCACAGCAGCACCCGCTGCAGCATGTAGAACTGGCGGGTCAGCAGCGCGCCCAGCACCAGCGCCACGGCGATGCCGACGTGGCCGGTCAGCGCTCCGATCAGTACCGCGCCGATCACCGCCAGCGAGGCCTGGATCAGCAGGCCCCGCCAGGCCGAAGCGCTCAACCCCGGTTTAGCCCCCGCCCTCAAGCGTCTACGCGCACCGAGAACCGGTAACCGGCGCCGCGCACGGTCTGGATGTACTGATCGCACTCAAAGCCTTCGAGAGCCTTGCGGAGCCGGCGGATGTGCACGTCGATGGTGCGTTCTTCCACATAGACATTGCCTCCCCAGACGCGATCCAGGAGCTGTTCGCGACTGTATACACGATCGGGGTGCAGCATGAAGAATTCGAGCAACCGGTACTCGGTGGGGCCCAGCGCCACCGGGCGCCCGGAAGAACTCACCCGGTGGCCTGCACGATCGAGCGCCAGGTCACCAAGGGCCACCGCCTCGCCCTCGTCCTGCCCGGATGCGCGCCGCAGCAGCGCATTCACGCGCGCCAGCAGCTCGCGCGGCGAAAAGGGTTTGGTCAGGTAATCATCGGCGCCGCCGTCGAGGCCAGCGATCTTGTCAGCCTCGGCAGCGCGCGCGGTCAGCATGATGATCGGCAGGTCGCGCGTTTCACGCTCGCGCTTGAGCGAGCGGGTGAGCTCCAGGCCGCTGGTATCCGGAAGCATCCAGTCGATCAGCATCAGGTCGGGGCGGCGGTCGGCCAGCGCCGAGCGCGCGGAACGGCTGTCTTCGGCCTCCCGCACCTCGAAGCCGGCGCGCTTGAGCCCGAAGGCGATCATCTCGCGGATCGGCCGCTCGTCTTCAACGATCAGGATGTGCTTGGGTGTCATTGGGGTGCGCAAACGCTCGGCGGCGCCACGTTAGCGACGCTTTGTGACAGATCCGTGACGGCCCTGGTCTGCAACGCAACGCGGGCGGCAGCCAGGTCCCAGGCGGCGCTGCCAACGGTCTTGAAGAGCGCAGCACCGGTGGCGCACTCGCTCCGGGCCAGTGCCTGCGAGAGCGATTGAACTTGTTGCCAATCCACCCCGGCACGGAGCAGGTCACCCGCTTCGTGCCGCGCGTTAACCGGATCGTCGGCGTACAGCGTACTGCCGCGCACGGTCGACGCAGCGACTTCCGCGGCGCCGGGCGTGAACGCGCCGACCGCGACGATCAGGCGGCCGTAGCGCGCGGGCTCGCTGTAGACCGGCTCCTGGCTGGTGGTGCAGGTGATGATGACATCGGCCTCAGTCGCCGCGGACAGCGAGCCGCCCGGTGACAGCGCGGTACACGCCTGCTCATGCGCGGCGCAGAATTGTCCACTGGCCGCCGGCGTGCGCCCCACCACCTGCACGCGCGCCTGCGGGTACAGCGCGGCGATCGCCTGGAGGTGATGGAGCGCCTGCGTGCCGGTGCCGTAGATGCGCACGCATGTGGGCGGGTGCGGGAGCAAGGTGACGATGCCGAGCATCGACACGGCGGCGGTGCGCCGGCCCGTCACCGTCGCGCCGTCCAGTGTCAACAGCCGCTCGCCGCTCGCTGATTTCAACACCGTAACCTGGCCCTGAATGGTCGGCAAACCGCGTTGCGCATTGTGCGGCATGACTGTGACCAGTTTGTGGACGGCGATATCGGCCGCCACGGCCGTCATCGACAGCAGCGTGCCGCCGCCTGGAACGGCTATCACCTGGCGCTGCGGGCAATCGATCTGCCCCGCGGCAACGCCGAGGGCAGCGGCCCGCAGTGCCGCAACCAATTCGGGATAGGGCAGCAACGAGGCCGTGTTCTGCGCATTGAGCATCGTCATGCCGATCGGTCAGCCGCCGCGACCGCGACATTGTTCCGCAGGTACACGGGCAAGGCTCGCTCGGCGGGCAAGGCCGAACCCAGACCGTCGTAAGCGGCCAGTGCGGCGATCTCCTGCGCGCGCGGCCGCAGCTCGCTCATGAGCGGCGCGAGCTGCGCGGCCAGCGTGGACAGTGCCGGGTACACGGCAAAACCCGAACCCACGCCACCGGCCGGGCCCGTGTCCAGCCAGGCACGCGCGGCTGCAATCATGGCTTCCGGTCGTGCCACGGCTTCCGCCGTGGCGGCGCGGGCATGCCCATCGACCGCCGCGAAACCCGCCCAGTACACCTCGCCCATCCGGGCATCGTGACATACCAGCACCCTGTCGGCCGCGCCAGCACTCGCGATCCCGCGCTGCGCGAGCGCGCGCAGGTCCGACACCGCAATCGCGGGGAGATCCGCGGCAAAGGCCAGCCCCTGCGTCACGCTCGCGGCGATACGCAGCCCGGTGAAGGCACCGGGCCCGCAACCGAAGGCGATGGCGTCGAGCGCGTTGAGGGCGCAGCCGGCTTCCGCGAGCAGCTCGTCGACCATAGCCAGCAGCTGACCGCCATGCCCGCGTTCCGCAGGGGATTCGCGGCTGAGGGTAGCACCGTCGCTCCAGACTGCAGCGCTGCACCAGTCGGTCGCGCTATCGAGCGCCAGCAATCTCACGCCGGCACCAGTTCGCGCGCGCTCCGGCGCAGCATCGCGATGGCTTCCTCGGCCGCGCGCGTCGGGCGCATGGGCGGCAGGCTCGCCAGGAGCGATCGACCGTAACCGCGCGTCATGAGCCGTGGATCACAGATCATGACCACGCCGCGATCTTCCTCGCTGCGGATCAACCGCCCGACTCCCTGTTTCAACGCGAGTGCCGCTTCCGGCAGCTGGTAGTCGCGGAAGGCATTGATGCCCTGCGACTGCAGGTACTGGGCGCGTGCCCGCACCTGCGGATCATCGGGCGAGGCAAAGGGCAGCTTGTCGATGACCACTAGGCGCAGCGCGACCCCCTGCACGTCGACGCCTTCCCAAAAGCTCGCGGTGCCGAGCAGCACGGCGCGCCCCGACTCGCGGAAGCGTCGCAGCAGCAGCTCGCGTGGCGCATCGTTCTGCACCAGCAGCGGCCAGGCGGCCGGCCAGTCACGCGAGCGCAGCTCGCGGGCCGCGATGCGCAATGCCCGGTGACTCGTGAACAGCAGGAAAGCGCCGCCGTCGCTGGCCTCGAGCAACGGCCGCGCCGCCTCGAGCACCGCCTCGGTATAGCCGGCTGCTCCAGGGTCGCCAAGTCCGGTCGGCAGATAGAGCACGGCCTGCCGCTCGTAGTCGAAGGGGCTTTCGAGGCACAGCGTCGCGGCGTCGGTCAGGCCCAGCCGCGTGGAGAAATGTTGAAAATTGCCGGCGAGCGCGAGTGTCGCGGAGGTGAAGATCCAGGCGCTTCGATGCTGGTCGACGAGGCCGCGGAAACGCGTGGAAATATCGTAGGGCAGGACGCTGAGTGCGAAGCTGCGCGGCGTGACTGCGACGCTGCGTGCGCCGCCGGCCTGCGCCTCGCCGGGCTCGGACATCACCTGCGCCAGGTCGGCGGCCAGCGAGCGGGCGCGCGCCGCGCACTGCGCGACCCCGGCGGAATCGCTCTGCGCCTCGAGCCCGCGCGCCAGGGCCCCGAGCGCAGCCTGGAGCGATTCGCAATCACTGCGCGCATCCGCCTCGAGTTCTTCCCAGCCGATGCGCCGCTCCTGCCGCCCAAGTCGCGCGCCGAGCGCACGCAGCGGTGCTTCGACAAGCTTGGCGAGCCGGGCGATTTCTCCTGCGGGCACTTTGACCGCGAGCAGTTCCACTTGTGTGTCGGCCAGGAGCGTCTCGAACTGGCGGCTCGAACAGGAGACGCCGAAGAACTCGGCCGCCAGGTCAGGCAGCTGGTGCGCCTCATCGAGTATCAACACGTCAACGCCCGGGAGCAGTTCGCCATAACCGTCTTCCTTGAGCGCCAGGTCGGCCAGCAGCAGATGATGGTTGACCACCACCAGATCGGCTGCCAGCGCAGCGCGGCGCGCAGCGAACACGTGGCAACGTGAAAATTCGGCGCAGCGTGCGCCGCTGCAGCCCTCGCGCGTGCTGGTGAGCTGCGCGCGCAGCGGGTGCGACTCGCCGAGCGCGGCGACTTCAGCCAGATCACCGCTGCGCGTCGTGGCGGCCCAGTCGCGCACCGCGCTCATGAGCGCGGGCGCTGCGCCTTCGAACAACGCTTCCTGCGCCGCCGCACCCGCCAACTTCGCCAGGCACAGGTAGTTGGCGCGGCCCTTGAGGAGCGCCGTGGTCAGCGGGCGACCGAGCGCACCGGCCAGCAGCGGGATGTCGCGAGAATACAGCTGGTCCTGCAGGGTGCGGGTACCGGTGGAGATGAGTACGCGCAGTCCCGATGTCAGCGCTGGCACCAGGTAGGCGAAGGTCTTGCCGGTACCCGTGCCTGCCTCCACCAGCAGGCATTCGCGCTGCTCCAGGGCCTGCGCGATGCGTTCGGCCATGCGCCTTTGCGAGGGGCGCGAAACAAAGCCTTCGAACGCACGCGCGAGCGCACCACCCGGCCGGAACACTTCGTCCAGGGCCGTCATTTCAGGTCTGAAACAGGCTTGCAATCGATTGCATATCATTCACTCTGGACCACCCGGATATACTCGCGCGCACTCGATCAAGGATACGACATGGCGAGCGCTCCCCATACCCTCGCATCTGTGCCCGAAATCGCCAGAAACGTCGCCGACTGGGTCAACGAGGTCGCGGCCTTCACCCTGCCGGAGCACATTCACTGGTGTGACGGCTCGGCCGCCGAGCTGGAGCGCCTGCGCGCCGAACTGACGGCCAGTGGCGC
>JAYTXT010000195.1:0-1644 GCA_043742765.1 Gammaproteobacteria bacterium
CACGCGGGGCACTCCGGCATCAAAATGGGGCGGGCATTGTGCCGCCCGGTGGGTGCGGAGTACAGGCGCCCGCCTATACTTGGAGTCCCAGGGGCGGGACCGCCCCGGCACGCGGCAGGCGAGAGATGCTAATGGTACTGATCAGGCTGGCGGTGATCGTCGTGCTGGTGGCCATCATTGCGAGCCTGGGCGTGGCGCTTTATCACCTGGCGACGGGCAGCGGGGAGTCGCGCAAACTGCTGCGCTCGCTGACGCTGCGCGTCGTGCTGTCGGTCGTGCTGTTCCTGCTGCTGATGATCGCCTGGCGGCTGGGGCTGATCCGGCCGCACGGCCTCGCACGCTGAGTGAGGGCAGGCTCCCGATTGCGGCCGCAATCGACCGGGCTGGCCTGCGCCCTGCTGGGTGCCGTGGGTTTTTCCTTCAAGGCCGTGTTGGTCAAGGCGGCGTACCGCTACGGCGTCGATGCGGAAACGCTCCTGGCGTTGCGCATGCTCTACTCGCTGCCGCTGTTCCTCCTGCTGGGCTTCGCGGCGGCGCGCGGCGCCGCGGCACCGATCAGCGCCGTGGACTGGCGGGCGCTCGCGCTGCTCGGGGTGCTGGGCTACTACGGCGCGAGTTACCTGGATTTCCTGGGCCTCCGGCACATCTCGGCGGCGCTCGAGCGGCTGATCCTGTTCGTGTATCCGACCATCGTTGTGCTGTTTGGCGCCTGGCGCGAACGGCGCGCGCCCGCGCGCGCGACCTGGTGGGCGCTGCTGTTGTGCTACGCCGGCGTGGCACTGGTGGTCACGCAGGATCTGCGCCGCGGGAGCGGCGATGTGGTCATCGGCAGCGCGCTCGTGTTCGCCAGCGCCGTGTGTTACGCGGTCTACCTGCTGCGCGCCGCGCCGCTCCTGACGCGCCTGGGTTCGGCGCGCGTTGCCGCCTGGGCCACGGCGATCGCCAGCGTGGCGGCGGTTGCCCAGTTCCTGGCGTTGCGCCCGATTGCCACGCTGGCCTCACAACCCTGGCCGGTGCACGCGCTGAGCGCGGCGATGGCGGTGTTCTCGACGGTGCTGCCGATCTGGCTGGTGTCCGAGGCGATCCGCCGGCTCGGCGCCGGGCCGACCGCGATGATCGGCTCGCTCGGTCCCCCCATCACGATGCTGCTGGCCTGGCTGCTGCTCGGCGAAGCACTGGGCGCGCTGCAGCTGGCGGGTGCGGCGCTGGTAATCGGCGGCGTGCGGCTCGTGGCCGCCGGCGGAACCATGATTCCCGCGCGCACAAAGTCTAAGCTACCGGCACCATGAACGGGCCTGCGCAGAAACCGGCCATCGTCCTCGCAGCACTGGCGCTGCTGTGGTGCGTGGGCCTGTTCGGGCGCGGCTACTGGACGCCCGACGAGCCGCGCGAAGCGGCGCTCGCGGCTTCGATGAGCACACACCCGCAAGCGCTGCCCTCGCTCGGCGGTGTGCGCTTCGCGGAAAAGCCACCGCTGACCTACTGGCTCGCGGGCGCCTCGATGCGCGTGTTCGGTGCGAGTCCCGCGGCAGCGCGCGCGCCGCAACTGGGCTACGCGCTGCTCGCCTTCCTGGCGGTGCTGGCGCTCACGCGCGCGCTGCTGGGCGGCGCGGCGGGCATAGGCACCGCGGCGTTGGCGGGTGC
>JAYTXT010000196.1:0-1669 GCA_043742765.1 Gammaproteobacteria bacterium
GTGTCGCGCCGCCGCTTGGGAGAAATGCTGTCAGTCACGATGGGTTCCTCGACCCCGGCGGGGACGCCCTGGTTTGCGTAACATACGCGAGGCCGGACGGATTTATCAGCTGTCGGTATTTTTCGACAAGAGATTGGGCGCATGCACAGTGCAAAGACTCCCACCGCGACGCCGCAGCCGGCGATACTGACCATCGGCGGCCGGAATTTCAGCGCCGATCTGGGCCGCGCTCACGACCTGGCCATCGCACAGAATTTCGACGGCGCGCAACCCCGTTGGTTCGGCGCCCCACCTGCCCGCAGCACGCCGTTGGTCGGCGCTGCCTTCAATGGCCGGGTCGGGAGTGGCGGCAGTTGCAACTGCAGCACGCTCTCGCTCACCCCGCACTGCGATGGCACGCATACCGAGAGCGCCGGGCACCTGACGGCCGAACGACTCGATGTCCGCAGTGTCGTGCCCATTGGTTTCCTGCCCGCGTTGCTCCTGACCGTGACGCCAGCGCCGGCCTCGGGCAATGCAGAGAGCAGCCTGCCTGCTCCCGCAGCGGGCGATTTCCTGATCACGCGAGCGGCGCTGCTGCAGTCGTGGCCGGCGGCTCTCCCCTACGCGCCGTGCGCGCTCGTCGTCCGCACCCACCCCAATTCTCCAGACAAGCGCCGTCGCGACTATCAGGCGGAACCGGCTGCGTTTCTATCACGGCCGGCGGCCGCGCTGCTGGTGGAACGCGGCATCGAACACCTGGTGCTCGACGTGCCCTCCGCCGATCGTGCTTCCGACCAGGGTTTGCTGACTGCGCACCGCGAATTCTTTGGGCTGCCAGCTGGTGAAACGGCGCTCGTCGCCGTGCGCCGCCCGCAGTGCACCATCACGGAGCTCGCCTATGTCGACGACATGGTACCCGACGGCGTCTATCTCATGAGCCTGCAGATTCCCGCGTTCGGCGGCGACGCCGTGCCCTCGCGCCCCTTATTATACGCAGTGCGCGCGGCATGAGCGGCGCGACAACTGTGGACGCCGCGCGCGCGCGGGCACTGGCGCTCGATCGTGGCGACGAACTGCAATCATTTCGCGCGCAGTTCTCGATGCCGCGCAACGCTGCGGGTGAAGCACTCACCTACCTATGCGGTAACTCGCTCGGGCTCGCGCCGCTGGCGGCCCGCGCGCGCGTGCTCGAGGAACTCGAGGACTGGGAACGACTGGGCGTCCAGGGTCATGAACAGGGCAAGCGCGCCTGGGTCGGCTACGCCGAACGCCTGGCGCCACCTCTGGCGCAGCTTGCCGGCGCGTTGCCCGGCGAAGTCGTGGCGATGAACTCACTCACCGTCAACCTGCACCTGCTGCTGGCGAGTTTCTACCGGCCGACCACCACGCGGTTCCATATTCTCATCGAAGCCGGCGCCTTCCCTTCGGATCGCCACCTCGTAACCTCGCAGATTCGCTGGCATGGGATCGATCCGGCCGCGGCGCTGATCGAACTGGCGCCGCGCCCGGGCGAAGAGCTGCTGCGCGCGGCAGACATCGAGGCGTGCATTGGCGCCGCAGGCGCCTCGCTGGCGCTGGTGCTCTGGCCCGGCGTGCAGTACCGCACCGGCCAGGCTTTCGAGCTGGCGCCGATCGCGCACAGCGCGCACCGGGTGGGCGCGACGGTGGGTTTCGATCTCGCCCATGG
>JAYTXT010000197.1:0-2295 GCA_043742765.1 Gammaproteobacteria bacterium
ACGCGTCCGAGCAGCTCGGGCGTGTTGGGATTTTCGGGTGTAACGACCTCGAGTCCATGCCAGTGCGCGTGCCGCGCCACGCTGTCGAACCAGATCTCCTCGCCAGGCGCGTCCTGGTGGGTGACGACCAGCGGTACCGTAACGCCCTGCCCCAGCAGCGCGCGCAGGCACCGCACGCCCACATCGTGGTAGGCAAAGACGACCGCGCGGGTCACGGCGGGTCTTGCTGCCGCTCGAGCACCGCGCCGACGATATAGCGCGGCCGGCGGCGAACTTCCTCGTAGATGCGCCCGATGTATTCACCGAGCAAGCCGAGCCCGAACAGCGTGACGCCGATCAGCAGGAAAGCGATCGCGAACAGCGTGAACACGCCCTGCTCGGCGGGGTCGGCACCGTAGACGAGGCGCCGCACGACCAGCCCGGCGCCAAACAGCACCGATAGCACCGAGACGCCAAAGCCGAAGGCCGAAAACAACTGCATCGGCACAACTGAAAATCCGGTCATCAGGTCGAAGTTCAGCTTGATGAGCTGATACATCGAATACTTGGATTCGCCAGCGCTCCGGTCTTCATGGCGCACATCGATTTCGGTCGGGTTGCCGGCGAAGGTGTAGGCCAGCGCCGGCACGAAGGTATTGTTCTCCGTACATTGATTGATCGCATCGACGATGCTGCGCGCATAACCGCGGAACATGCAGCCGTGATCGGTGATGCGGATGCGCGTGGTGCGCTCGCGCAGCATATTGATGAATCGCGAGGCCCAGCGACGCCAGGGCACATCCTGCCGCTGCCGGCGGATGGTGCCGACGTAGTCGTAGCCGGCGTCGAGCTCGGCAACCAGGCGCGCAATCTCCTCAGGGGGATTTTGCAGGTCGGCGTCGAGCGTGATCAGGTAGCGGCCGCGCGCGTAAGCGAAGCCGGCTAGGATGGCGCGGTGCTGGCCGAAATTCGCCGCGAACAACACCACCCGCGTGACGTCGGGGCGGCGCTCGAACTGCTCGCGCAGCATCGCGGCCGAGCGGTCGCGGCTGCCGTCGTTGACGAAGATGATCTCGTAGCTGCGCCCAAGTGTGTCCAGCGCAGGATACAAGCGCTGATACAGCGCTTCGAGCACCGCCTCTTCGTTATAGACGGGAATGACCAGCGAGATTTCCGGCGCCACGCCGCTCATGAACGGCCACTCCCCGCCGCGCTCCGTGCCGCAACCGGCGCAGCCGCGGCCAGCGCGGTGCTCAGCGCCGGGCCCATGGCGGCGATCACCCGGTCGACGTCTGTGTCGGCCATGGCCGGAAACATCGGCAGGCTTACCGTGCTGCGGCCGATGCGCTCGGCGTACGGAAAATCGCCGGGCCCGTAGCCGAGCTCGCGGAACAGCGTGAACAGGTGCATCGCCGGGTAATGCACGCCGACGCCAATGCCCGCCTCCCGCATGCATTTAATGAAGACCGCGCGCACTGCGGTTTCCGGCAACAGCACCTGGAACATGTGCCAATTGCACTGCGTGTAGTCCTCGAGCGGCAACTCACAGCCGAGCGAGCGGTCGAAACGCGCGAAGTAACGGCGCGCCAGCTCACGGCGGCGGGCCGTGAATGCCGCGAGGTGCGGCAGTTGCCCGAGGCCGATGCAGGCGGCGAGATCCGTGAGGTTGTGTTTGCCACCCGCGAGCGTGACGTCCATGCCATCCCAGCTCTCGCCCTGCTTCGCAGCGCCCTGCAGGCGCCACAGTTCACAGCGCCGCGCCTCGGCCTCATCGTTGAGCACCAGGCAACCGCCTTCGGCGCTGGTGATGTTCTTGTTGGCGTGAAAACTGATCGAGACCAGGTCGCCGGTGCTGCCAATCATGCGGCCCGCCCAGTTCGCACCCATCGATTGCGCGGCATCCTCGATCACGCGCAGCCGGTGGGCGCCGGCAATCGCATACAGGCGGTCGCGGTCCACCGGGAGGCCCGCCAGATCCACCGGCAGAATGGCGCGCGTGCGCGGCGTGATCGCGGCCTCGATGCATTCGAGGTCGATGTTGCGGGTGCGCGGATCACAATCGACGAACACCGGCCGCGCGAGCGCGCGCAGCACGACGTTGGCCGTGGCGACCCACGACAAGGGCGTGGTAATGACTTCATCACCAGCCCCCACGCCCGCCAGCGCGAGCGCAATTTCCATACCCCCGGTCGCCGAGCTCAGCGCGCGCACCGGCCGACCGCCGAACAGCGCCGAGAGTTGCGCCTCGAATTCACGCACTTTCGGGCCACTGGTGATCCAGCCGGAGCGCAACACGTCGCCGACCGCGGCGATCGT
>JAYTXT010000198.1:0-12768 GCA_043742765.1 Gammaproteobacteria bacterium
CCTGATCATGATGTCGGTGATCACCAATTCCTATGGCAACTCGGTGTCGTCATTCTTCGGCGCCAAGTTCGGCAAGCACGTCGAGGAGCTGCTGGTCTCACCGCTCCCGAACTGGATCATCGTCAGCGGCTATGCGGCCGGCGGCCTGCTGCGCGGCCTGATGGTCGGTGGGGTGGTGACGATCGTGTCGTTGGTCTTCGCGCGCCTGCCGGTACATCACCTGGGCCTGATCATCGCCGCGGTGCTGCTCACCGCACTGATTTTCTCGCTCGGCGGCTTCATCAACGCCGTGTTCGCCAAGAATTTCGACCAGATCAACTGGATTCCAGCCTTTATCCTTACGCCGCTCACCTATTTTGGCGGCGTGTTCTACTCGGTGTCGATGCTGCCGCCGTGGGCGCGTGCACTCTCGCACCTCAACCCGATCCTGCAAATGGTCAACGCCTTCCGCTACGGGTTTCTGGGCGTCAGCGACGTCAGCGTCACGGGCGCCTTCGCCATCATGGTGGCGCTGGTGGTGATTCTGTTTCTCGTGGCACTGAACCTGATGAACCGTGGAGTTGGCATTCGCGATTGACGGGCGCGCAGTCGGGCGACCGGCGCCATGCGCGTGCCGGCTGCTCACGGTTGCGCGCGGCTCGCCCCGTCGGGCCCAAAGCGGCCCTCCGGGGCGCCGTTCCCTCGCGCGGGCTGGCGCCTTGGCCCAATTGCCTCGCCTGGCGCATCAACGGCGCACTGGACGGCGCCAACGCCCGCGCTCGGCGCGCAACAGTTCCGCTGCCGGCGCACGCATGACGCTGGTCACCCGTCCGCGTTCGTCCGTCGTGTCTGTGGCCTGGCGGCGCTTCGTCTTCGTGCGTGTGAGGCGTCAGAGATATTCCATAACTGCTTCACTTAGCAGGGGCGAAATTGGCGATGTCACACAACTGTAATCGGGCGGTAACCGGCCGGTAGCTTCGTCCGCCGACCATGGCGGTCATGAATCGTGCCCAGTTGGTACTTGCCCGGTTCGACAGCGCCGAATACCGCCTGTGCCGCGGCCTCAATCGTGCGGCCGGGTGGCCGGCGCTCCGCGACACGATGCGAGTCGCCAGTCGCCTGGGTGACGGCGCGCTCTGGTACCTGCTGCTCGCTGCGCTCCCGCTGCTGTTCGGTGCCGCGGCGATCCGGCCCGCGCTGATCATGATGGCCACCGGGCTCGCCGGTCTGCTGATCTATCGGCGGCTCAAATCCACCCTGGTGCGCGAGCGACCGTTCATCCGTCATCCCGGCATCACGCTGGAAATGCCGCCGCTGGACCGCTACAGTTTTCCATCCGGCCACACGCTGCACGCGGTGTGTTTCAGCTGGCAGGCGGTGGCGCACTTCCCGGTGCTCGGCTGGGTGCTGGTGCCCGCAGCTGCGCTGATCGCGCTGTCGCGCGTCGTGCTGGGGCTCCACTATCCCACCGACGTGATCGCCGGCGCCGCCATCGGCGCGCTGCTCGCCGCCTGCGGGCTGGCGCTCGCATGAGTCAGCGCTGATGCGGGTGCTGTTCGTCTCGGACGTCTACTTTCCGCGCGTCAACGGCGTCTCCACCTCGATCGCGACCTTCCGCGCCGACCTCGCTGCCGCCGGCGTGGCGACGACGCTGGTCGTGCCGCAGTACGCGGCCGCGCCGGCTGTGGCCGACGATTCCGAGGCGATCCGCGTGCGCGCGGGACGCGTGCCGCGCGATCCGGAAGATCGGCGAATGCTGTGGGGCGAACTGCAGCGCGCGCTGCATGGCCTGCGCGGTCAGCAGTTCGACCTGGTGCACGTGCACACGCCGTTCCTGGCGCACTATGCGGGCGTGGGCTTCGCGCGCGCCGCCGGCATTCCCGTGGTCGAGACTTACCACACCTTCTTCGAGGAATACCTGCATCACTACGTGCCGCTTCTGCCGCGCGCCCTGGGTCGGCGGCTGGCGCGCGCGGTGACGCGCTCACAGTGCGCACAGGTGGACGCGATCATCGCGCCCTCGCAGCCAATGCGCGACATGCTCGAGGCCATCGGCGTCACAGCGCCCGTGCAGGTGATCCCGACGGGATTGCCTGTCGATCGCTTCAGGCGCGGCGACGGTGTGCGCTTTCGGCAGCGGCACGGATTTCCGGATGGCCGCCCGCTGCTGCTGTATGTCGGCCGCGTGGCACATGAGAAAAACATTGAGTTCCTGATTGACAGTATCCTCGAAGTGCGCCGTTCCCGTCCTGACGCGCTGCTGGTGATCGCCGGCGAAGGTCCGGCGCGCAGTGCGCTCGCCGCGCAGGTCGAACGTCTGGGACTGACTCGCGACGTCGCTTTCGTGGGTTATCTCGATCGCGAGCAGGCTCTGGCCGACTGCTATGCGGCTGCCGCTGTGTTTGTGTTCGCCTCACGCACCGAGACCCAGGGCCTGGTGCTGCTCGAGGCCATGGCGCAGGCCTGCCCGGTGGTGTCGACAGCTCACCTGGGCACGGCGTCGATACTGCAGCCAGGGTGCGGCGCGCGCGTGGCGCCCGATGAACCCGTCGCCTTCGCGCAGGCGGTGCTCGATCTGCTCGACGACCCGGAGCGTGCGGCCCGCTATGGCGCGCAGGGCCGGGCTTATGCGCTGAGCTGGGCCTCGAGCCTGATGGCCGCGCGGATGAGGGATTTCTACGCGGCACAGGGCGCGCGCGCTAAGATTGACCCGGAGCCGGCCGCGTCGGCGGCACCGAGGGAATCGCATGAGCGCCAAGCGTGCCTTGATAGTCGATGATTCGCGTTCCGCGCGCACTTTCCTGACCCGCATTCTCGAGCGCTACGACCTCCAGGTCGACGGCGCCGGCTCCGCCGAGGAAGCGATCGAATACCTCGCGGCCGAGCGGCCGGACGTGATCTTCATGGATCACCTGATGCCCGGCATGGACGGCTTCCAGGCGCTGACCGCGATCAAGAGCGATCCGCGTACCGCTGCCATCCCGGTCATGATGTACACCTCGCAGGAAGGCGAGCTGTACCTGAATCAGGCGCGGGCGCTGGGCGCGCTGGGCGTGTTGCCGAAGCAGACGCGAGCCGCGGACGTCAGCCGTGCGCTCGAGCAGTTGCGGATCCTCGAGGGGCGGCCTCCGGAAGCCGCACCCGCGGCGGCCGCAACGGCCGCGGCGGCCGCGGCGACCGTAACGGTAGCGGTGCGTGGCGACCTCGCGCCGGTCGTGGGCCTGACGCCGGAAATGCGCGCCCAGCTCGATGCGCTGCTGCGCGACCACGGCATCGAAATGCGCCGCTTCGTCACGCAAACGCTCGCGCAGCATGCCGGGCACATCATCAATGAAGTCCGCGCGCTGATGGATGACACGGTGGGCCCGGGCGCGGCACCGGTTCCGGCGCTGCCGGGCGCGTCGCAACAGCAGGCACGAGGAAGCCGCGCCGCTCTTTGGTTGAGCGCCGTGGCCGCCGCCATAGCCGTGCTGGCTGGCGTGTTCTGGTACCGCGCTACCCAGGATGAAGCGCGGCTGGCCTCACGCCTGGCCGCCATCACCGCAAGCGGCAACCCGGCCGCGGTAAAGACCGCGCCGGTTGTGATTGCGCCAATCACGGTCACGCCAATCGCCGTCGCGCCCACGCGCGACGTGGCTGTGCTGGTCGAAGCCGTGCCTTTTGGCGAGCCACCCTTGGCCGGAACGCGAGTCGAACCGGTGCGCGCACTGCTCAACCAGCTGGCCGCCTCCGGGTTTCGTGGCGTGGTGGAAATCCACAGTTACCCCGGGAGCTACTGCATGCAGGGCAGCGCCGGGGCCTGGGCGCTGCCGGCCGCCGATGTGGGCTACGCGCAATGCGTCCAGGTCGGCAATCCCTTCGACTTCAGCGATCTGGCGGGGCGCCAATCCCCGGCCTTTGCCAGCATGCTGTCCGCGCAGAACGGCCGCGGCCGGGGAACCTTCGACGTCCAGCTCGTCAGTGGCGCCGCGGCTGAGGTGGCGACGCCCTATCCGGCGATCTCCGCGCCGCTGACCGCGGGTGAGTGGAACCGCGCCGCCGCGGCCAACAACCGCGTCGAAGTGCACACGCGCCCGCTGCCTTGACGCGCGCGCCGCCACCCACAGCTGCGCAGCAGCACGCGGTGGATTATCAGCCGCCCGCCTGGCTGCGCGGCTCCCACCTCCAATCGAGCCTGCCGAGCCTGCCACCGCGCCGCTTCTGGACACAATGGCAGGCGCGCGCGCTGCTGGCCGCGGCGCGTCCCTGGATGCTCGACTGCGGGGATGGGGTGCGGCTGCAGGCCTGGCACAGCGCGAGTCGCGCGCCGCTGCGGCGCACCGCCGTGCTGCTGCACGGCTGGGAAGGCAACAGCAATTCCTGCTATGTCTTGTCCCTGGCCGCGCTCCTCTACGCACAGGGGTATGACATCGTGCGCTTCAACCTGCGCGATCACGGCCGCACACAACCGCTCAACCGCGGGCTGTTTCATTCCTGCCGGTTGAGCGACGTTACCGGTGCGCTGCGCGCGATTGCGGAACGTGGCGGTGCGCAGCCGCTGTACCTGGCAGGTTTCTCGCTAGGCGGAAATTTTCTGTTGCGTGCCTGTGCCGAGCCAGCGCTGCCCGCGAGCGTCGCCGGCGTGGTCGCGATCTCGCCGCTCCTCGACCCCGATCACACCTTGCGCGCGCTCGAGGAGGGATGGCCGGTGTATCACGCCTATTTCGTGCGCCGCTGGTCACGCTCGCTCCGGTTCAAGCAGCACTGCTGGCCCGAGGACTACGATTTCAGCGAACTGCTGCGCTCGCGGAGCCTGCGGATCATGACCGACGTGCTGGTGCGCGAATGCACCGAATTTGCCGACTGCGCCACCTATCTCGACGGCTACTCGATTACCGGCGCGCGCCTGCAGACACTCAGCGTGCGCGCGCGCATCCTGGCTGCCGACGATGACCCGATCATTCCCGCGGCCGATCTGCTGCGGTTGTCGCCGACGCCGCTGCTGCGCATCACACGTACCGCGCACGGCGGGCACTGCGGGTTCCTGTCCGGAATCCTCGCCCCGGCATACTCGGACTTGTATGTGGCCGGGCAGTTCGCCCGGTTCTAGTTCCCGGCGGCGGTGACGCTGTCGATGAAGCGCCGGTAACGCGCGCGCAGTGCCGGGTCCGGTTCCGGCAACCAGCTCTGCGCCGGCGCCTCGGCCCAGCGCGAGGCGAGTTCCGGCGCGGCGAGCCGGGCGACGCCGCGGGCGCTGGCTTCGGCCTCTGACACCAGCACGGGCAGGCCGAGGAGCGCAGCGAGCCTGCGGCACAACCACCGTGAGCGGCTCATGCCACCCGCCAGCAGCACGCGCTGTGGCGCTCCGGCCTGCTGTACAAGCAGTTCCGCGTTTGCGGCGATCATGAAGGCGACGCTTTCGATCACCGCGGCAAAGCGCGCCAGTCGGTCGCCGCCGGCATGCGCGGCGTCGATGAAGTGCGAGTCCATGGTCGCGCGCCACCAGGGCGAGCCCATGCCACCGATGCCATTGACGAACACCGGCAGCTCCGCGCTGGCGGGGAGCGTGTCGAGCGCGGCCCAGAGCGAGCGCTCATCGCAGCCTTCCTGCGCACAGAACCAGCTCACCGCGGCGCCGGCGCCGTTGACCGTGCCTTCGAGTGAATAGATTGCCGCGCCGCTGTCGCGACTCAGGATACTGCCGAGGAGCGGCGCTGGCGCGGCGGGGCGGGCTGCGAGCGGGCGCTGGATGAACGCACCGGTACCCAGGTTCACGTATACCGTCGCCACGTCGGGCGCGCCCTCGGCATAGGGTACTGCCGACTGGTCGCCCGTGACCGCGCGCAGCTCCGTTTCAAATCCGGGAATCCGCAGCATGCCCCAGGCTCCGCGTGTGGGCGCAGGTTGCGGCAGCCACGCACGCTTGATCGCGAACAGGCCGAGCAGCTCATCGGACCAGTCGAGGCGCTGCGAGTCGAACAGCAGCGTGCGCGAGGCATTCGCCGCGTCGACAAGGGCGGCGCCGGTGGCGGCCGCAGGACCACCGTTGAGGCGCATCGCCAGGAAGCTTGCGAGCGGCGCGGCCAGCAGTTCGCCGGCCGCGGCGGCGTGGGCCACTGCCGGGAGATGTTCCAGGCACCAGCGGATCTTGCTGGCTCCGTAGTGAGCGGAAAGCGGCAGGCCGGTGAGCTCGCGAATGCGCGCCGCCTGGGGCGCCAGGGTCGCGAGCCAGGCGGCGTTGCGATGATCCTGCCAGGAGATGGCCGGCGCCAGCGCCTGGCCGCGCTCGCGTGTACAGCAGACGATGGTTGAGCGCTGCACGGCGAGTCCCGCGGCGGTCACTTCGAGTTCCGGATGAGTGGCGCGCGCACGCGCCACGGCTTGTTGCGCGGCGGTGCGCAGTGACAGCACGAGTTCGTCCGCGTCCTGCTCCACCTGTGCAGCGCCGGGGTGCTGCGTTGCCACCGTCACTACCGCGCTGGCCAACAGTGTGCCGGTCGCATCGAACAGGCAGGCGCGGCTGGCGTGGCTCCCCTGGTCGAGGGCCAGCACGCAACGGCTCATGATGGGTGGAGTTCCAGCTGGTCGGTGCGGGCGAGGGCGCGGCGTTGCGGGAGCGAGGGCGCAATTTGCGCCAGCGCCCGCGCCGCCACCGCGCGCCAGGTCGTGAGCTTGCCGCCGTAGATCGACAGCACGCGCGGCCGCGCGCTGCGATCGGGAACCAGCAGCGTTTCGCGCGAGCGATGGAAGGCGTGCCCGCCGCCGGCGGGCAGCACACGCAGCCCGGCGAAAGCGCCGCGCAGTTCCGAGGCTGCCGCATCGCGATACTTCGGAAAATAATGACGCAGCACGCTCAGCAGGTAGTGAATCTCGTGTGGGCCCGGCGTGACCGCGGCCGGGTCGCCGTGGAAGCGCACCTCGGTAGTGCCGACCAGCAATTGACTGCGCCAGGGCATGACAAATATGGCGCGCCCGTCGCGCGGGCTTTCCACGTAGTAGACGCCCTGCTGCGGCGGGCCGTCGAGCACCAGGTGCGTACCCTGGACGAGTTCGAGCGCGGGCACGCTGATCGCGGGGGTGATGCAGCGGGCCAGCGCGGCGGCCCAGGGACCCGCGGCGTTGACCAGCACGCGCGCGGTGCATTCCAGTTCGCTGCCGTTGTGCAGGTAGCGTACCCGCACTTCATCCCCGGCCAGCGTCGCACCCGTGAAGCGCGCCGGGAGCGCGAGCTGCGCGCCCAGCGACTGTGCCGAACGCATGACTGCTGCGGTGAGCAGCGCGTCGTCGGTCTGCGCGTCGTGGTAGTAGAAGACCTGGCGGAGTCCGTGCGTGTCGAGACCGTCGAGCTGCGCCCAGTCGCGCAGTGGCACGGTGCCAAAGCGTGCCGCGGCATCGAGGCCGGCGAGCAGCGCGTAGAGCGACAGGCCGGTGCGCAGTTGCCAGGGTTTGCGGCGGCTGTGATCGTAAACCGGGATGAAAAATTTTTGCAGGCGCACCAGCTCTGGGGCGAGCTTCAGCATAAGCGCGCGCTCGTGCAGGCTCTCGCGCACCAGCCGCAGTTGCCCTGACTCGAGATAACGGAGGCCTCCGTGTATCAGCTTGCTCGAGCGGCTTGATGAACCGGCCGCAATGCCCTCCTGCTCGAGCAGCAGCACGGAATGGCCGGCCGCGGCGACGGCCTGGGCGATGCCAGCGCCGTGGATGCCGCCGCCGGCAACGACGACTTCATGGCGGCGGTTCATTGCGGGGTGCGCAGCCCGCGCAGCGCGGTGGACATGTCCCGGATGGCCATGGTCTCGATGTAGTCGGCACCGCGCTCCGCCAGACTCAGCGCCAGCGGCAGGCTCGCCACCTCGTAGATGACCCAGCGCCACGGGCCCTGCCACAAGCGCCCGGCTGGCGGCAGCTTCTCGTGATTGCAGAACACGAACTGCGGCTGCAACGCCTCGTATTTCAGGCGGCTGTGATCATCGGCGGCCTCGAGCACCCAGCCGATGGGCGCATCGCCGAGGCGTCGCGCACGGTGTATGGCCCCCAGGTCGAACGAGATCACCACGCACTGCGCGCGCCAGGGCCTGATCACCTCGATCACCTGTGAAACCACGTGGTCGTGCCCGAACTGGACGAGGCTCGCGCGCTTGATCTCGATAAATACGGTAATTTCCGGGCGCCCGGTGAGCAGTTGCAGCACCTCACGGAGCAGCGGCAGGCGCGTACCGCTGAAGCGCGCGCCGAAACGCTGCGTTTCCGCGGCTTCGATGCCCGCCAGTTCGTTGGCGTCATGATCGAAGACGCTGCCCGGGAGCCCGGTGGTGCGCGCCAGCAGGTGATCGTGGATCACCACAGGTACGCCATCGCGACTGAGCTGCACGTCGAGCTCCAGGAAACGCACGCCCAGCTCCAGCGCCGAGACAAAAGCCGGCAGCGTGTTCTCCGGAAATTCCACCGCGTTGCCGCGATGCGCCACCAGGTGTATGAGCCGCGCTGCGTTCAAGTTAACAACCCACCTGAGGTCACCGGCCGCAGACGCCGCAGCCACTGCCGGGATCCAGTTGCCTGTGCCACGATGGCAAGGCGGGAGAGCGGATTCCGGATCCAGCCGCAAATTATAGCGGGGTAGGCAGTCTGAATAGTGAGAAGCCGGTGCGAACTGCAGTGCTGGCCATGTGTGGCCGGTACCAGCTGCTGGCGCTGGCGGGCGCCTGAGCGAAACTAGGGTTCCGGCACCGCCGCGCGTCGTTCGACGAATTCAACGATCGGCTCGGTGCCGGTGCAGGCGACTTCGCCATCGATCTGCGCACCCTGGGCGATCGCGATGCGTTTGGCAGTGACACGGCCGCGCAGCCGGGCGCTGGCGCCGATCTCGAGCTTGTCGGTGACCGATACATTGCCGAGCACGGTGCCGGCAATTACGGCGCGCTCGGCGTGCAGGTCGCCTTCCCAGCGGGCGCCGCTCGAGATGGCGACCTCGCCGCCGATGCGGCCATTGCCCTGCACCACGCCGTTGACCAGCAGCGCGCCCCGGGTGTCGATGTCGCCCACGAGGCGCGTGTGCTGGGCAATCAGCGAGGGTGTCGAGCCCAGGCGGTCGAGCAGGCGGCGGCGTGGTAATTCACTCATGCTGCTACAATATCCGACCTCGCTCTGGAGAAAAGAATGCGCAAGTCTCAAATTGGACTGATCGCCATGCTGACGGCGGTCACGATTGTCATCGCCGGTTGCAGTCGCGTCGGGGAAGACTGGAAGGCTGCGCAAGCCGCTGATACCACCGAGGCTTACCAGGATTTCCTGCGCCAGCACCCGGACAGCGAGTTCGGGGTTCCCGCCCAGGAACGCGTCAAGCAGCTGGCCGAAGATCGCGATTGGCAGCTGGCATCCAAGGCCGACACGCTCGATGCCTACCAGCAGTTCGTCGCGACACACGCCGACGGCAAGTGGGCGCAGGAAGCCCGCGTGCGCATCGAGAATTTCCAGCTGACCGCCAGTGGCCCGGCTCCGCCCGCGGCCGCTGGCGCACCCGTGGCGCCGGTCGAGATCGCGCCGCCGGCCAGGCCGGAAAGCAAGCCGGCCGGCAAGCACCTGGCGCAGCTCGGATCCTTCGCTTCGAAAGCGGGCGCCGAAGCAGCCTGGCAACAGCTCAGCGGTCGTTTTTCGGCGCAGCTGAAATCGCTGCAACCACACTATGCCGTGGCGAAGGCGCACGGTAAACCGGTAGTGCGCCTGCAGGTTTCGCTGCCTTCCTCGCAACGGGCACATGAACTGTGTGCGCAACTGAAGCAGCGGGCACAGGCCTGCATGCCCATCGGCTGATGCAGCCGGCGTGGGCGTAAACAGTGAACCGGCGCCTGGGGTTGCGGCGCACCGCCTCGCGGTGCGATGGCTGGGCATCGCTTTGCTCTTTGCGCCGGTCGCTGTGCTCGCTGCCGCTGCAGCGGCGCCCATGAGTTTCGCGGCCACCGGCGCGGCGATCCAGACCCGCACGCTCGCCAACGGTATGCAAGTCATCGTCTGGCCCGACCACAATATCCCGAGCGTCGCGCTGTTCAATTGGGTGCGTGTCGGCAGCCGCAATGAGGGGTCCGGCACCACGGGCCTCGCTCATTTCTTCGAACACATGATGTTCAACGGCACCGCGCACCGCTCGCTGGGCGAGTTCAACCGGCTGCTCGAAGCGAGCGGCGGCAGCAACAATGCTTTCACCTCGCAGGATGTCACGGTCTACCAGGACTGGTTTCCGCGCTCGACACTCGAACTGGTGTTTGAGCTCGAGAGCGACCGGCTGGCGAACCTGGCCTTCGTGCCGAAGGTAGTTGAGAAAGAGCGCGAGGTGGTCTACTCGGAGCGTCGGCTGCGGGTCGAAGACAGCAATCCCGCGTTTCTCGATGAGCAGGTGCAGGCCACGGCCTTCATCGCGCATCCCTACCGGATTCCGACCATCGGCTGGCCCTCGGACATCAAGGCCTGGACACTGGGTGACCTGCAGAATTTCTACCACACCTGGTACGCGCCGAATAACTGCACGCTGGTGTTGGTGGGTGACGTCGAGCCCGAGCAGGTGTTCGCGCTGGCGGAGAAATTCTACGGCCCGATTCCGCGCGGGCCCACGGCGCAGCCGGTGCGCACGGTCGAGCCTGAGCAGACCGGTGAACGCCGGCTGGTCATGGAGCGGAGCGGCCAGAACCCGCTGGTGCAGATGGCGTGGCACGCGATCTCGGCCGCTGATCCGCGCGCACCGGCCTTGAACCTGCTGCAGACCATCCTCACCGGGGGCGACGCCGCGCGTCTGCACCGGCGGCTGGTCGAAGAGCGCAAGCTCGCGGTCGAGGTGGGGAGCGGCTGGTCGGAGGGGTTTGACCCCAACATCTATTCCGTTTACGCGACGCTCGCGGAGGGCGCTTCCACCACCGAGTTCGAGCAGGCGCTGAATACCGAACTCGCGCGGCTCGTGGACCAGGGCGTGACCGCTGCGGAGCTGACGCGTGCCAAGCACCAGGTCGCGGCATCTTTCTGGCGCGGCGTCTCGACGCTCGATGGCAAGGCCCGGTTGCTGGGCGAATACGCGGTGCTGCACGGTGACTACCGGAAGCTCTTCGCGGCACCTGACGCCTACGAGCGCGTGAGCGCCGCCGAGGTGTTGGCCGTGGCGCGCGATGTGTTCAAGCCGGAACACCGCACCGTTGGTGTGCTGCTGCCGCGGGCGGCGGACGGGCACTAACACGTGAGGATCGCCTTGATGGTTGCAGTGACGATCTTGGCCGCGACGGGCGGGGCCCCGGCGGCGATGGCAGCCGCAGCCGCAGCCGCGGCCCCGGACCACGTCAACGTGCCGGTGCCAGTCCATGAGCGTGTTACCTTGCCCAACGGACTGCGGCTTATCCTCGTGCCGCGGCACGATATTCCCCTGGTGGCCTGCAATCTGCTGCTGCGCGGCGGCGCGCAGCTCGACCCGCCGGGGCGCGATGGCGCCGCGGCGCTGGCCGCCGACCTGCTCACGCACGGTGCGGGGGCGCGCGACGCCTACGCGTTCGCAGACGCGGTCGAGGGTTCCGGCGGCAACCTCGACGCCGCGGCGCACGCCGAGTTCATCCAGGTGCAGGGCCAGTTTCTCGCGCGCGACAGCGCTCTGATGCTCCAACTGCTGGCGGCTGCCATCCTGCAACCACGCTTCGACAACGAAGAATTCGAGAAACTGCGTGCGCGCCGCATCGAGGAACTCAAGGCCGCGAAGGATTCCGCACCGCAATCACTCCTCGGCAGCTACGGTCGCGCGCTGCTGTTTGCCGGCCATCCCTACGGCCGGCCGGTCGGCGGGAGCGAGCACAGTCTCGCGCTGATCACCCGTGCCGACGTCACCGGCTTCTACGCCGCACAGGCCGGCGCCGATCGCGCCACGCTGGTCATAGCCGGGGACTTCGACCCGGCGCGGATTCGCCGGGACGTCGCCGCAGTCTTTGGCGGCTGGCAGCGCGCTCGCAATCCGGTGCCGCCGCTCACTGCGACCACGCGCGTGACTGGCCGGCGGGTGCTGCTGGTCGACGCGCCGGGCTCGGCCCAGACCTATTTCTGGCTGGCAAACGTTGGCGTCCCGCGCCATTTCCCCGCGCGTGCCGCTCTGAATATCGCAAACCTGGCTTTCGGGGGCAGCTTCGGCTCGATGCTGAATCAGGAGCTGCGCGTCAAGGCCGGTCTTACCTACGATGCCAGCTCGCGTTTTACGCGCGGCGCGGTCGCCGGAGAATTCGCGATTACCTCTTTCACCCAGACCGACAATACCGGCAAAGCGATCGATCTGGCACTGGCGAGCCTGGCGAGACTGAAGCACGATGGTCTTGACACTGCCGCCATCGACTCGGCACGCAACTATTGGCTGGGCCAGTATCCCCTGGCTTTCGAGACGCCCTTCGACTGGGCGGTGGCCCTGGGCGACCTCGATCTCTACGGCCTGCCGGAGAGTTACATCGGTCACTTCGGCTCCGATCTGGTGGCCGCCGATGCCGCCGCGGTCAGCGCCGTCATCGATGCAGCGTTCCCGTCGCCCGCCAACCTCGACATCGTGCTGATCGGCGATGCGGCCCGCATCCGCGAGGCTGCCGCAAAGTTCGGCCCGGTCACGACGATACCGCTGTCGGCTCCCGACTATACCGCCCGGTAGCGTGCGTTAAGCGCCGGTCAGGGAGCCGCGTCAAGTCGCTCCCCGATACACGCATTGTTGACCCGGCTCCCTGACCGACGCTGAACACGCGTTGCCGCACGGTGTAGATCGCACCCCGGCCGGTTGTCGTCGTGACGTGGGCGGGTAGTGGGCGCCGC
>JAYTXT010000199.1:0-2132 GCA_043742765.1 Gammaproteobacteria bacterium
CTGCACGGCCACGATGATGGCGATGTCGCGGGCCAGTTCGCGCCGGGCTTTGGCCGGGCTCGCGATCAGCAGCGTCAGCAGCGGCCCCAACGTCAGATCAACGAATGCCAGGATCGGAACCACGGTGAGCGCGTCGCACAGGTACCAACCCGGCCACCGATACCACCCCAGATACAGGGCGCCCAGCACCAGCGTCAATACGGCGGCGCTGCCCAGCAGATGCAGGCTGAAAGCCTTGACGCGAAATTTCATGAGGTCACTTGCCTATGCAGAAGCTCGAAAAAATACGCCCCAGCAGTTCATCCGCGGTGTCCGCGCCGGTGATTTCACCGAGCGCGCGCTGCGCCGCGCGCAGCTCTTCGGCAACCAGTTCGCCGGCGCCGGCCGCACGGCATTGCGCCGCCGCGGCGTCCAGATGCACTGCTGCCACCGCCAGCGCCTCCAGATGCCGGCTGCGGGCCGAGAGCAAACCGGAATCGTGCCTCTGGAAACCGGCAGATTCAAGCAGCTGCGTGCGCAGCGTGTCGAGGCCCGCACCGCTGCGCGCGGACACGGTGATCGCCGGCACATCCGCTATCGCCGGCGGACCCGCGGCGCCCGGCGCCAGCAGATCCGCCTTGGTGTACACCACCGTGATCGGCGCGGCTGCCGGCAGCCGCGCGCGTTCGACCCTGAAGCTCACGGCCTGCGGGTCGCTCGCGGCATCGACCAGGAAAAGGATCCGGTCGGCCTGCACCATCGCCTCGCGCGCCCGGCGCATACCCTCGGTCTCGATGGCGTCGCTGCTCTCGCGCAGGCCCGCCGTGTCGAGTAGCTGCACAGGCACGCCCTCGATGAGGACGCGCTCGCGCAGCACGTCGCGCGTGGTGCCGGGAATTTCCGTCACGATCGCCGCGTCGTGGCCCGCGAGTGCGTTGAGGAGCGTCGACTTCCCGGCATTGGGCGCCCCAACGATGACCACCGTGAGGCCCTCGGTGATGATGCGTCCCTGTCGCGCAACCGTCTGCAGCGAGGCGCACTGCGCGCGCACTTCCGCCAACCGCGCGGCCAGTGCGCGATCGGCGAGGAAATCAATTTCCTCGGTGGGAAAATCGATGGTCGCCTCGACATGCGCGCGTAAGCCGGCCAGTGCCTCATCGAGCGCGCGCACCCGTGCGGAAAATTCCCCCTGCAACGAGCGCAGCGCGGCGCGCGCCGCCGCTTCGCTGCCCGCGTCGATGAGATCGGCGACCGCCTCGGCCTGTGCGAGGTCGATGCGATCGTTGAGGTAGGCGCGCTGCGTGAATTCCCCGGGCAGCGCGCGGCGTGCGCCCAAGTTCACGGCACGCGCAATCAGCGCCTCGATCAGCACCGGAGCGCCATGACCGTGGAGCTCGAGCACGTCCTCGCCGGTGTAAGAACGCGGGGCCGGAAAATACAGCGCCAGGCCGGCATCGATGGCGGCGCCATCGGCGGCCGCAAAGCGCGCATGGGTCGCGTAGCGCGACAAGGGGAGCCGGCCGAGCAGCGCACGCGCGATCGGTGCGGCCAGCGGGCCCGAGACCCGCACGATGCCCACGCCGCCGCGTCCCGGAGGCGTGGCCGCGGCGACGATGGTGTCCATGCAGCGCCTGCGGCTAGTTGCGCGCCTTGGTCTGCGCGTCGAGGCGGCGGTTGATATTCCACTGCTGCAGGATCGACAGCACGGTGTTGGTGGTCCAGTACAGCACCAGGCCCGAGGGCATGAAGGCGAACATCACCGGCATGGCGATCTGCATGATCATGAACATCTTCTGTTGCGTCGGGTCACCCATCTGCGGATTGAGCTTGAAATTGATGTAGTTCGCGCCCGCCATCATGACCGGCAGGATGAATAGCGGGTCGCGCGCCGACAGGTCGCCGATCCAGGCGGCGAACGGCGCCTGGCGCATTTCCACGCTCTCGAGCAGCACCCAGTAGAAAGCAATGAACACCGGGAACTGGATCAGCATTGGCAGGCATCCGGCGACCGGGTTGACCTTCTCTTTCTGGTAGAGCTCCATGGTCGCCTTGCCGAGCTTGTCGCGCTGGTCCTTGTACAGCTCCTGCAGCGCCTTGATGCGCGGCTGCAGCGCCTTCATGCGCGCCATCGAGCGCATGCTGGCTTCGGACAG
>JAYTXT010000200.1:0-2386 GCA_043742765.1 Gammaproteobacteria bacterium
GCGACCAACAGATGCTCGTAGCGCACGTTCATGAAGACTTACTCCCTAAGCAGACCAACTGAGAGGCCAAGCCTTGCCCCTGCGCGCCTCGCGATATTCCTCTCTCAGTGATGCAGCGTACCGCTATATACAGCACATCGGACGGTATGCGATAAATGCAGCTATTGCAACTGGTTACAATCTTATCTGGGGGCGTTCCATTAGGGTTCAACCCCCAGAGCCGGGCCTGGCACCGGCCATAAACCCGGCCAGCCGTCCGGCGATGATCGCCTCCGCATCACGCACAATGCGCTCGATCAGATCGCGGCAGGTCGGCACATCGTGAATGAGCCCCTGTACCTGCCCCGCCCAAATCAGCCCGGCGTCGAGATCGCCAGTCTCCAGTGCCTGGCGGCCCCGCGCGCCAGAGACCAGCGGGCGCACATCTTCGAAGCTCGCCTCCGCACGCGCGCTGATCTCAAGAACCTGGTCCGAGATGCTGTTCCGGGCGACCCGGGCGGTATTGTGAAAGCGCCGGAAGATGAGCCGTGTGGCGCGCTCGTCGTTTGCCACCAGGAACTGCTTCACCCGGTCGTGTATGGGCGCCTCCACGGTGGCGCAGAACCGCGTGCCCATGTTCACGGCGTCCGCACCGAGCGCCAGCGCTGCGACCAGCCCGCGGCCATCGCCGAACCCACCGCTGGCGATCATCGGAATGCGCAGCTTGTCGGCCGCCGCGGGAATTAGGATGAGGCCCGGAATATCGTCTTCGCCCGGGTGACCTGCGCATTCGAAGCCGTCGATCGAAATGGCATCCACGCCCATGCGCTCGGCCGAGAGCGCATGCCGCACGGCCGTGCACTTGTGGATGACCTTGACACCGTGCGCCTTGAACTCGTCGACGTGCTCCTGGGGTTTGTAGCCTGCGGTCTCGACGATGGTGATACCACTATCGATGATGGCCTTGCGGTACTGCGCATACGGCGGCGGATTAACGGTGGGCAGTATGGTCAGGTTGATTCCGAACGGCTTGTCGGTCATTAAACGGCAGCGCTCGATCTCACGGCGCAGCGCGTCGGGTGTTGGCTGCGTCAGTGCTGTGACGATGCCAAGGCCGCCCGCGTTGGACACCGCCGCGGCCAACTCTGCACGGCCGACCCACATCATCCCTCCCTGCACGATGGGATGTTCGATGCCGAACAGCTCGGTGAAGCGTGTACGCAGAGTCATTTCAGAGTGCCTCGATGATAGTCGCGTTTGCCATGCCGCCGCCTTCGCACATGGTCTGCAGGCCGTAGCGCAGCTTCCTGGACCTGAGCGCGTGAATCAGCGTCGTCATTAGCTTGGTTCCGGAGGCTCCCAGTGGATGGCCGAGCGCGATCGCCCCTCCATGCACATTGAGCCTTGCGGCATCGGCATTCAGCGCCCCGAGCCAAGCGAGCGGGACCGGCGCGAAGGCCTCGTTCACTTCGTAGAGATCAATGTCGTGCAGGCCCAGGCCCGCCCGCTCGAGCACCCGCTGCGTGGCGCCGATGGGTTCCTCCAACATGATCACCGGGTCGCCTGCGCTCACGGTCATAGCGTGAATCCGCGCTAGCGGCTCAAGCCGATGCGTCCTGAGCGCTCGCGCATTGACCACCAGCACACCCGATGCTCCATCACAAATCTGGCTGGCGTTGGCCGCGGTGATCACGCCGCCTTCCTGCAGGGGATTCACGGCTGCGATCGACGCCAGCGTCGCGTCGCGTCGTACGCCCTCGTCCTGCACGTGCAGCGTGTCGCCCACCGCGGCAGAGATCGGCACCGGTACGATCTCGGCACTAAAGGCACCAGCATCGATCGCAGCGATCGCGCGTCGATGACTTTCGAGCGCGAACTGATCGAGGCGCTCGCGGGCGAAGCCATAATTGCGCGCGATCATTTCGGCACCGGTGAATTGGCTGAACGCGTCCACGCCATAATGGGCGCGGATACGCTCACTGAGCGGGTTCACGCTGGCGCCGGGCTGCGCAGCCATCGTCATGTTGGTGCCCATGGGCACGCGCGTCATGCACTCGGTGCCGGCGGCAATGACAACATCCTGCACGCCCGACATGACAGCCTGCGCGGCAAAGTGCAGCGCCTGCTGCGAACTGCCACACTGTCGGTCGATACTCACGGCGGGCACGCTCTCGGGCAGTCGCGAGGCCAGCACCGCATTGCGGGCCAGGTTAGTCGACTGCTCGCCGGCCTGCGTCACACAGCCCATGAGCACATCCTCGATCGCGTCGGGATCGATACCGCTCCGTTCGCAGAGCGCATCCAGGATCAGGGCGCCAAGATCCGCAGGATGCCATTGCGCCAGCCGGCCATTGCGACGAGCGCCCGCGGTGCGGGCGGCCGCGACGATATACGCTTCATTCATTTA
>JAYTXT010000201.1:0-3724 GCA_043742765.1 Gammaproteobacteria bacterium
CGCCCGCGTCGAAGCCCTGCTGGGCAGCAGCGGCAGCGCCATGTGGCTCGGCACTTTTCACGGCCTGGCGCACCGGCTGCTGCGACTCCACTGGCGTGACGCCGGGCTGCCGCAGAGTTTCCAGATCCTCGACAGTGAAGACCAGCTGCGGCTCATCAAGAAGGTGGTCAAGGCGCTCGAACTCGACGAGACGCGCTTCGTGCCACGCGAAGTGCAGTACTTCATCAACAAGCACAAGGATGAAGGCCGGCGCCCGGCGCAGCTCAAGGACGGAGGCGACCCGACCGAACGCACGCTGATCCGGCTGTACACGGAATACGAACAGGTCTGCACGCGCCAGGGCGCGGTCGATTTCGCGGAATTGCTGTTGCGCGCCTTTGAGTTGTGGCGCGACAACCCCGAGCTGCTGCGCCATTACCGCGCGCGCTTCCACCACGTTCTGGTTGATGAATTTCAAGATACCAATTCGATCCAGTATGCGTGGATCCGGCTGCTGGTCGGCACCGCCGGCTGTCCGTTCGTGGTTGCTGATGATGATCAGTCGATCTACCGCTGGCGCGGCGCGAAAGTCGAAAACCTGCAGAAATTCCGCAGTGATTTTCCCGGAGCGCCGCTCTACAAGCTCGAGCAGAATTACCGCTCGAGCGCGGCGATCCTCGAAGCCGCCAACGCCCTGATCGCCAACAATTCCTCGCGCCTGGGCAAGGAGCTGTGGACCAGCGGCGCGCGCGGCGAGCCGGTGCGCGTCTACTGCGCCTACAACGAGCGCGACGAAGCCGACTTCGTGCTCGGCCGCATCCAGCAGTGGATCGCCGGCGGTGGGCTGCGCCGCGAGTGCGCGATCCTCTATCGCTCCAACGCGCAGTCGCGCGTGTTCGAGGAAGCGCTGATCCAGGCGCGGCTCCCCTACAAGGTGTACGGCGGCCTGCGATTCTTCGAGCGCGCTGAAATCAAGGATGCGCTCGCCTACCTGCGGCTGATCGCCAATCGCGACGACGACGCTTCCTTCGAGCGCGTGGTCAACCTGCCGGTGCGTGGCATCGGCGCGCGCACGCTTGACGGCTTGCGCGAAGCCGCGAAGGGCGCGGGCAGTTCGCTGTGGCGCGCGGCGGGTGCGCTGCTCGGCGATGCGGCCGGCGCGGCGCGCGGCGCGGCCGCACTGCACGGGTTTCTCGCGCTGATCGAACGACTGGGACGCGACATCGAAGGCCTGCCGCTGCACGAGCAGGTCGATCACGTCATCAACAACAGCGGCCTGATCGAGCATTTCCGCAAGGACAAGGCCGACCGCGGCGAGGCGCGCATCGAGAACCTCGCCGAGCTGGTCAGCGCCGCGCGCGGCTACGAGCCCGAAGGCGAAGACCTGCCGCCGCTGCAGAGTTTCCTCGCGCACGCGGTGCTCGAATCGGGCGAGACGCAGGGCAGCGAGTGGGACGACTGCGTGCAGATGATGACGCTGCATACCGCCAAGGGCCTCGAGTTCCCGGTGGTGTTCCTCGCCGGCATGGAAGATGGCCTGTTCCCGCACCAGCGCTCGATCAACGACCTCGCCAGCCTCGAGGAGGAACGGCGCCTGTGTTACGTCGGCATCACGCGCGCGATGCGCCAGCTCTATCTGTGTTACGCCGAGCAGCGGCGTCTGCATGGCGTCGACAGCTACAACATCGCCTCCCGTTTCATCCAGGAAGTGCCACCGGGTCTGCTCGAGGAAGTGCGGCCGCGCATCCAGCTGGCACGCCATGGCCTGGCCACACCGGCGGCGGACCGGCGCGAGGGTGCCGCCGACACCGGTGGCATGTTTCGCAGTCCGGCCGAGCCCGCTGCGGGCGGCATGCGCCTCGGCGCCCGGGTGCGGCATGGCAAGTTTGGCGAGGGCGTAGTGCTCAACCTCGAGGGACAGGGGCCACACGCCCGCGTTCATGTTAATTTTGAACACCAGGGCGCCAAGTGGCTGATGGTCAGCGTCGCACGGCTCGAGACGGTGTAACGGAGCAACGATGAAAATCCTGATTCTGGGGGCCGGCCAGGTCGGCCGCAGCGCCGCGTACGCCTTGGCCCACGAACCGGCCAATGAAGTCACGGTGATCGATACCAACGAGCAGGCGCTGCGCGATCTGCAGGATCGCATCGACATCCGCGCCGTGGCCGGCAACGCCTCTTACCCTGCGGTGCTCGAATCGGCCGGCATCGCCGACACCGATATTCTCATTGCCCTGACCAGCAGCGATGAAGTGAACATTGTCGCCTGCCAGATCGCCCAGCTGCTGTACCGCACACCGACGCGCATCGCCCGCATCCGCGCCGCCGAATACACCGGCCGCCCACAATTATTCGCCGAGGGTGGGCTTGCGGTCGACGTCTGGATCAGCCCGGAAGAGCTGGTTACCGACTACATCGCGCACCTGCTCTCGAACCCGGGCGCACTGCAGCTGGTCGATTTCGCCGACGGCCGCGTGCAGCTCGCCAGCGTGCGCGCACGCCCCGAGGGGCTGCTGGTCGGCAAGCCGTTGCGGGCGCTGCGCGAGCATCTGCCACAGAGCGAAGTGCGCGTGGCGGCGATCTACCGCGACGGCCGGCTGCTGGCCACCGGCGGCGACACCATCATTGCCGAAAACGATGAGATCTTCTTCGTCGCCGCGCGCGACGACCTGACAAAAATGCTCGCGGAACTGCGGCGGCGCGAACCCAGGGTGCGCAAGCTCGTGATCGCCGGCGGCGGCAACATCGGCCTGCGCCTCGCGCGCACGCTCGAAAACACCCACCAGATCAAGCTCATCGAGCGCGATGTCCGCCGCGCGCGCCGTGCTTCCGAAATCCTGCAGAACGCAATCGTCCTGCACGGCGACGCCGCCGACGAGGAACTGCTGATCGAGGAAAACATCGATAGCGCCGACGTGTTCGCGGCGCTCACTAATTCCGACGAGGCCAACGTGATGTCGGCGATGCTGGCCAAGCGCCTGGGCGCGAGCCGGGTGATGGCGCTGGTCAGCCGCCCGGCATACAGCGAGCTGATGGAAAACCGCAATATCGACGTGGTGATCTCCCCGCAGACCATCACCATTGGTTCGCTGCTGGCGCACGTGCGCCGCGGCGACGTGGTGCGCGTGCACTCGCTCCGTCGCGGCGTCGCCGAGGCCATCGAAGTAGTGGTGCACGGCACCGCCGATCGCTCGCGGGTCATCGGTCGCCGCATCGAGGAAATTGAGCTGCCGCAGGGCGCCAGCATCGTGGCCATTGCCCGTGGTGATGAAATCATCATGGCCCACCACGACACACTGATCGAAAACGAGGATCACCTGATCGTGTTCCTGGCCGACCGGCGGCAGGTCGAGGCAGTCGAGCGCCTGTTCCAGGGCGAACACTAGGGCCGGTTCACACTCATGAGATCGCTATTTGGCGTCGTTCATCTCCTCGGCTCGGTGCTGTCGCTGTTTTCGATCCTGTTCCTGCTGCCGCTTGCGACGGCGCTGGTCTATCACGAGAGCGCCGTCACCGCGTTCCTCGCCGGCGCCGCGCTGACGCTCATCACCGGCCTCGCGATCCGCACCATCACACGCCGCTACCGCACCGAACTCAAGCCGCGCGACGGCTACCTGCTGGTTACGCTCACCTGGATGTCGCTGGCGGCGCTCGCCACCGTGCCGCTGCTTTTGGCGCTGCCCGGCCTGTCCTTCACGCACGCCTTCTTCGAGACCATGTCGGGCCTGTCAACCACCGGCTCGAC
>JAYTXT010000202.1:0-1757 GCA_043742765.1 Gammaproteobacteria bacterium
GGGCGATACCGGCGGGGTATGATGGCCGGCGCGCCGCAGTCGCATACCAAAGTGAATCGCGCCCATGCCGTCCTTTGACGCCGTCTCGAAAGTCGACGCGCACGAGCTCACCAACGCGGTGGACCAGGCCACACGCGAGCTGGAAAAACGCTACGATCTGCGCGGCACCCCGGCGCGCTTCCTGCTGCAGGGTTACGTAATCACGCAGTACGCGCAGAGTGAATTCCAGCTGGAGCAACTGCTGGACATCCTGCGCCTGCGCCTCGGTTCGCGCGGCATCGACCAGCGCTGCCTCGATCTGGGCGCGGTGCAGACAAACTTAGCCGAGGCGCGCCGCGCCATCACCGTCAAGCAGGGCATCGAGCAGCTCGTCGCCAAGAAACTCGTGGCCAGCCTCAAGGGGGCCCGTCTCAAGGTGGAGGCGCAGATCAACGACGGCAAGCTGCGCGTCACGGGCAAGAAGCGCGATGATTTGCAGGCCGCCATGGCACTTCTACGCAAGAGCAGCGTCGAACTGCCGCTGCAATTCGAGAATTTCCGGGACTAGCCCATCGCTGCGTAACGCCGCATGTCGCCGCAACATCGTTACGCGCGGCAGCAGCTTGAACGAGCTGGTGGGCGCTGCATTCAGGGTGGGAGCGGCAGTCCCGCGACGCTTGCGACTGTGCGAGCCCTGCGCCCACCGCGCCCGGGTTGCAAACCCGAAGGTGTTGCCGGGCATATTCATCGCGCGGGCTTGCGCATGCAAATCATCGTTGCGGCCGTGATCCGCCCCGGCGATGCAATCGTCATTTCAGCGCCCGACTGATTTCCGCCTGTCGCGCCCGCCACCAGTGCGCCGTCAGCAGTTCGGCGTGGCGTCCCAGGAATACCTCGCGGAGCGCAGGCCGCATGGCCAGGAACGGCAGCCACTGCTCCGGGAAAACATCGCGTGGTCCCACATAAAACCAGGGTTCGGCCGCGGTTTCCTCCTCGTCGCTGCTGGCCGTAGGCAGTTCGCGAAACTCGCACTCGTCGAGCAACGAGACCTCGTCGTAGTCGTAGAAGATGACTCGGCCGTGGCGCGTGACGCCGAAATTCTTCAGCAGCAGGTCGCCGGGAAAAATATTGGTGGTCGCGAGGTCGCGTAGCGCATTGCCATAATCGACGATGGCCGCTTCGGCCGCAGCCGGCTCGGCCTCGCGCAGGAACAGGTTCAGCGGCCGCAGCCGCCGCTCGATGTAGCAATGCTCGAGGATCAGATCGTCGCCCTCGACGCGGCAGGTATGGCTGGCTTCGCGCAGCAGTTCGTCTGCCAGCGCGGGCATGAAGCGGGCCAGCGGCAGGCTCAGGCGCTTGAATTCCTGGGCGTCGACCAGGCGGCCAGCGCGGTCATGGCGGAACACGAAGCGGTAGCGCTCCATGACTTCATCGCGCGTGGCGTGTTTGGGCGCGCCGAAGCGGTCGCGGATCACCTTGAACACCAGGTCGTGCGAGGGCAGGGTGAAGACGATCATTACCAGGCCGCGCTCGCCTGGCGCGTGCACGAAGGCGTCGATCGAACTGTCGAGGTGCCGGCGCAGCGCGAAATAGCGTTCGGTCTTGCCCTGCTTGGCGCGCCCCAGCACCGTGTACAACTCGTCCACGGGCTTGCGCGGCATGAACGAACGCAGCAGTGTGACCGCGGCGCCCACCACCGGCAGGTCGACATGAAAGTAGGAGTTGGCATAGCCGAATTGCGCGCTGATTTCGTTGCGCGACAGCAGCACGGCTTCGAC
>JAYTXT010000203.1:0-12287 GCA_043742765.1 Gammaproteobacteria bacterium
GCGGGAGCTGCGCGGCACCGGGGCCAGATACCTCAACTGGACCGAGCTGCCGCGCGAACAGGCCGACCCGCTCGATTGGGTCAACACCGGCGATGCCGACTACGCAATCATCGACCGGAGCGAGTTTGCGTTTGCGCGTCACCTGTATCCGGAGGTCTCGCTGGCCTTCACGCTCCCTGACCCGCGTTCCGTGCAGTGGCTGGTGCGCCGCTCGGCGCTCGAGCTGCGCGATGCGGCCAACCGGTTTTTCGCCAGTGCGCAAGCCACCGGGCTCCTGCAGCAACTGACGCACGACGCCGATGCCGAGGCCGGGGACTTCGAATACCAGGAGGCGCGGCGCTTCCAGGACGACATCGCCGCCCGCCTGCCCGAGCTGCGCGCGGTGTTCGCACAGGCAGCGGCCAGCCAGTCGCTGGACTGGCGTTTGCTGGCGGCGGTCGGCTACCAGGAATCGCACTGGAACGATCACGCGGTCTCGGGCGACGGCGCGGCCGGGATCATGATGCTGACCGCGGCCACCGCCAAGGCGATGGGCGTCGCCGACCGCAGCAACACGGCGCAGAACATCAGCGGTGGCGCGGCGTATCTGGCGCAGATGCTGCAGACGCTTCCCGCGCGCATCACCGAACCCGACCGCACCTGGCTGGCGCTCGCGGCCTACAACGCCGGCTTCGGACATCTTGAGGACGCGCGCATCCTCGCGCAGACGCAGGGGAAGAATCCGGATTCCTGGACGGATGTGAGCCAGGTACTGCCCTGGCTGGCGCAGGAGCGCTGGTATAACCAAGCGCGGCGCGGCTACGCGCGCGGCTGGGAACCAGTGCGTTTCGTCGAACAGGTGCGCGGGTATCTGGCAGTGCTGGAGTGGTACGCTGATGCGCCGCATACCGGTCTCGCCCCCGTGCCATCATCGGCGTCGGCGCCGCTACTGCCGGCGTGGCTCGAAAAACTGCGTTAGCAGCGCGCTGCACTGCTCCTGCAGCACGCCGCCGAACACGTCCACACGGTGATTGAGCCCGGGCAAGGCGAAGGCATCGAGCATGCTGCCCGCGGCGCCCGCACGCGGATCCCAGGCGCCGAACACCACGCGGCGCACCCGTGCGTGCACGATCGCGGCCGCGCACATCAGGCAGGGTTCGAGCGTCACGTACAACACGGTGTCGGTGAGCCGGTAACTGCCCAGCGCCGTCGCGCCCGCACGCAGTGCTTCGATCTCCGCGTGCGCGGTCGGATCGCAGCCGCTGATCGGCCGATTGGCACCGGTGGCAATGAGGCGGTCGCGGAGCACCAATACTGCGCCCACGGGCACCTCGCCAGCGGTCGCGGCCTGGCGCGCCTGCTCGAGCGCCAGCTGCATGAAATCGGTGTCGCTGTTCACCTTAGATGCGCAGACCGCCGGTGACCTGGATGACTTCGCCGGTCACGGCGTACTCCAATGCCGGCGAGAGTCCAGTCGATCGGCCGCACCGCCGGCAGCACGAAGACCCAGCCGATGAATCCGAAGATGTTGACCACGGCGGCAAGCGCAAAAGCCGATTCGAAATGCCCGGTCTGGTAGACGAGCCACCCGGTAATCGACGGCGCGAGCATGCCCGCGACGTTGCCGGCGGCGTTCTGGAAACCGACCCAGCTGCCGGTCGCCGCGGGTCCGGCCACGATCTGTGGAATCGCAAACAGTCCCGGATACGAAGCGCCGCTAAAAATGCAGAATAGGAACAGTGAGGCGATCGAACCGTACTCGGGCAGCAGCACCATGCCGGCCATGCAGCCGATAGCCACCGCGTGGTTCAGGCCCATGACGGCCTTGTAGACGAGCGTGGTGCTGCGTCCGTTGCGTATCCAGTGGTCCTGGAGCCGTCCCATCCCGAGCGCGCTCAGCGCGTTCATCAGGTAAGCCCAGGAAGCGATCCATGCCATCGAGCCCATGGAGAAGCCGCGGGCCTTGACCAGATACAGAGGCAGCCAGGAGAGGATGAAGTAGTAGGTGTAATTGGAGGCGAAGTGGCCGACTGCGGCACCCCACAGCCCACGCTGGCGCAGTATCAGTGCCAGCGCCGGTGGCTTGACCACCTCGCCGGTTGCGCGTGCCGGCGCTTCGACGTCCGCGCGCAACCATGGCCAGAGCCACAGGAGCGAGAGCACCCCAAACACGATGAACACCAGTCGCCAGCCGTAATGCGCCATCAGCAGTCCGCCGATCAGCGTGCCGACCGCGGGCCCGAGCAGGTAGCCGAAACTGAGGATGCCGTTCGCCACGCCCAACCGCGCGACCTCGACATTGGCGGCAAGCACCTTCGAGGCACAGGGAAACGCGACGCTCTCGCCTACCCCGAGCAGCAGCCGCAGGGCCAGCAGTACCGTGAAACTTCCGGCGAACCCGGTCAGCAGCGTCGCCAATGACCACACGGCGATGCCAGCGGCCAGCACACGTTGGGTGCCATACCGATCCGCCAGCCAACCCGTCGCCGGCATGAACAGCACGTAGGTCGGATAGAAAGCCGCGAATAGCAGGCCGAGCTGAAACTCGTTGAGATGCAGCGCGTCGTGAATCAGCGGCGCGGCGGTCGCCAGATTGCCGCGGTCGATGTAGTTGATGAACACGGCCGCTGTCACCAGCAGCACCAGGCGCGCAGCCAGGCGTGGATCGCGGACAATGGCCTGATTGCTGATGGTCACCGTGCGAACGCCTGTTCTGATCAGAAGAATCGAGCCGCGAGATTTTAAGCTACCATTGGTCTGACGAATAGGAAATAGCTTAACGTGCCGCGCGCGACAGCCAACAAGCACCGGAGGGAAATCATGTTCAAGGCACTGGTAGTGGACAACCGCAGCGGCAGCGTGAGCGCCACGGTGCAGGATCTTGCTGAAACCGCCCTGCCCGCGGGCGACGTGCGCGTGGCTGTCGAATACTCGTCCGTCAATTACAAGGACGGGCTGATCGTCAACGGCGCCGGCGGCCTGGTCAAGAATTACCCGCACGTGCCAGGCATCGACTTTGCCGGTACCGTGACCCAAAGCGCTCACGCCGGTTACAAGCCGGGGGACAACGTGGTGCTGACCGGCTGGCGGGTCGGCGAAGTGCAGTGGGGCGGTCTCGCGCAGCGGGCCGCGGTGAACGGCAACTGGCTGGTGCCGCTCCCGGCTGGAGTGACGCCGCGGCAGGCGATGGCGATCGGCACCGCGGGCCTGACCGCGATGCTCGCGGTCATCGCGCTGGAAGCTCAAGGGCTCACGCCCGCTTCCGGCGAGGTGCTGGTCACCGGCGCAGCGGGCGGCGTCGGTTCCGTCGCCACGGCCATCCTCGCGAAACTGGGTTTCCAGGTGGTGGCCTCCACCGGCCGCGCCGCGGCACATGACTATCTGCGCTCGCTCGGTGCGAGCTCGATCGTCGACCGTGCGCCCTTTGCGGAACCAGCCAAGCGCCCGCTCGAGACCGAACGCTGGGCAGCGTGCATCGATTCGGTGGGCGGCAACACGCTGGCACGCGTACTGGCGCAAATGAAGTACACCGGCTCGGTCGCCGCCGTCGGCCTGGCCGGCGGCAGCAAGCTCGAACACACGGTGATCCCGTTCCTGCTGCGCGGCGTGAACCTGCTTGGGATCGACTCGGTCATGTGCCCCACACCGCGCAGACTCGCCGCCTGGGCGCGGCTGCGCACCGACCTGCCACTCGAACGGCTCGAGTCGATGATCGTCGATGCGCGCCTCGATGAAGTGCCGCGGTTCGCGCAGGCCATCGTCGCCGGCCAGGTGCGCGGCCGCGTCGTGGTCGACGTCAACCGCTAGGACTGCCGCGTGCCGCAGATCACGAAGCTCGAAACTTTCACGAACGAGTTCGTGTGTTTCGTCCGCGCTACGGCCGACAGTGGCGCGGTGGGCTGGGGGCAGACCTCCACATATAACGCCGACATTACCGCAACCATTTTTCACCGCCAGATCGCACCCTGGGCGCTCGGGCGCGACGCGCTCGATATTCCCTTGCTCATCGACCTGATCGAGCGGCGCGAGCACAAGTACCCTGGGAGTTATCGTTGCCGCGCGCTCGCCGGTCTCGACACGGCGCTGTGGGACCTGCGCGGCCGGCTCGAGGGCAAACCGGTCGTCGAGCTGCTCGGCGGCAAGCCGCGGGCCCTGCGCGCCTATGCCTCGTCGATGAAGCGCGATATCACGCCGCAAGCCGAGGCGGCACGGTTCCTGCGCCTGCGCGATGAGCAGGGCTTCGATGCCTTCAAGTGGCGCGTGGCCGCCGAATGCGGGCGGGATGTCGACGAATGGCCGGGCCGCACCGAGGAAATCGTGCCTATGGTCGCGCGCGCGCTCGGCGACGGCATCGCCAAGCTCGTCGACGCCAACAGCGGTTACTCACCGCAGCGGGCGATCCAGGTTGGTCGCCTGCTCGAAGCCGAAGGCATCGCTCACTACGAAGAACCCTGCCCTTACTGGAAGCTGGACGAAACGCGACAGGTCACGGCGGCTCTGTCGCTTGATGTGACCGGCGGCGAGCAGGACTGGGACCTGGCCACCTGGGCGCGCATGATCGAGCTGCGCGCCATAGACGTGGTGCAGCCGGACGTGATGTACATGGGCGGGCTCACGCGTACGCTCGAAGTGGCGCACATGGCCGCCGCCGCCGGGATGCCGTGCACGCCGCACAGCGCAAACCTGTCGCTGGTGACAATCTGCACCATGCACCTGCTGGGCGCGATACCCAATGCCGGCAAGTACCTCGAGTTTTCCATCGAGGGCGCGGACTACTACCCCTGGCAGGAGGGCTTGTTCCTGGGCGACCCGTTCGCGATCCGCGATGGCAAGGCGACCATTCCCTCAGGTCCAGGCTGGGGCGTCGAGATCAATCCCGACTGGCTCGCGGCGGCGCGCTACCAGTGCAGCGAGCACCGCGCACCGTAGCATTCACCTGGAGCGCGACAGCCGCTCGATCAGCAGCGCCGTGCGCTTGAGTTGCCGGTCAAAACTGCCAAGATCCACCGTTTCACCGGGCGCGTGGCTGCCGGCACCGACGGCGCCGAATCCCACCAGGCCGTCCACCTTGTCGGCGACGAAGGAAATATCGCCGGCGCCGCGTTGCAGCGGGTCGAGCTCGCCCATCGGCTCGAGTCCCAGCGCTGCGTTGATCTCGTTGAGTCGCCCCAGCAGCGCGCGATTGCCCGCGGTCGGCGCCATCGCCGGATACCCCTCGTCGAATTCGATCGTGGCCTCGGTCCCCGGCAGGTGCTCGGCGACAATCGCGCGCATGCGGGTGATCATGCGCCCGGTCTGCTCGTTACTGAGCGTGCGCAGATCGCCATTGGCGAGAGCCTGCGCGGGAATCACATTGGTCTTGCCCGCCGCGATGCCGCCGGCGCCGTCACTATTCAGCACGGCGCTCGCCCCGCCCAGCAACAGACCCACGTTGTAAGTGGTGTTCGGTTCGCGCAGTTCGCGGCGAAAGGTGTCGAGGATGCGCGTCAGCTCGTAGGCGGCGCCAAAACCGGCAGCGGCGGAGAAAATACCGGAGGCATGGCCTGAGTGGGCGGACGTGCGCAGGGTCCAGCTGGTGCTGCTGCGCCGGGCAATAGTGCCCATATCGTGGCCATTGTCGGTCGCCAGCGCCTCGAACTCCAACGCCACATCGGCGCGGCTCGCCGCCTCGATCATGTCGGCACGCGCGAGTGCGAGCGGGCTGCCGGCGTCTTCCTCGTCACCGCTCAGCACAATGCTCACGTCCGCGTCCCTGAGCGCGCCGGCGGTGTGCAGTGCGCGCAGCGCGCCGATCATGATGACCAGCCCGTCCTTCATGTCGTTGACGCCCGGACCCTCGGCCGTGTTGCCGCGCCGCTCGAACAGCTGGAACGGGCTGGTCTTCTCGAACACCGTGTCCAGGTGCCCGATCAGCAGCACGCGCTTGCCGCGACCCGTGCCACGATGCACGGCGGTCACGAGGCCGGCGCGACCGACCGCGGTCATCGGCTTCCAGGTCACCGTGAAACCGAGCGGCGCCAGTTCGTCCATCACGAGCCGGCCCACGTGCTCGACACCTTCGAAGTTCATCGTGCCGCTGTTGATGTTGACCAGTTGCTCGAGCAGCGCGATGGCACGGCTATTTTCCGCCGCCGCGGCTGCGACGATGCGCTGCTCACCGCGCGAGAGGGCTTGAGTCGTCGCGGCGGCCGCCCTGCCCGGCGAGGCCATCATGACGAGCAGAGCGGCGCCCAGAAGCACACGCACCGACCTCAGCGGGCCTGACGCGGCCAGGCCTGCCTTGGCCGGACGTCGAAGTCCGACATCATGAATCCGAGGTATTTCATTGATCTTCATAGGTTACGCCTGGCCGTGATGGGAGCCGGTGACGAGCGTGCCCAGCAATTCATCGAGCGCCGCGGCCTGCTGCGGGGACAGGTTAGCGCCAACCGCGCTCTGGATGGCGGGCCCGTATACGGCCCACATGCGACGCCGGATTGCCTTGCCGGCAATGGTAATGACGACGACCTGCCCGCGACCGTCCTCGAGGCAGGCGCGCCGCTCGACGTAGCCTTCCTTTTCCAGCCGGTCGAGCAGGCGCGAGAGGTTGCACTGCGACAGCAGCAGTTCACGCTCCAGTTCGAAGGGCCGCAGGCCGCAAGCCCCCGCCCGCTCCAGTTCGAGGAGCGCGTCGTACCACGCCAGGGGCGGGAGCTGCGCGGCCTTGAGCCGCGACTCGATGGCTTCCTGGGCGAGCTGCTGCGCCTTGACCAGGCGCGCCCAGGCCCTGGTCACCGTGCTGCTGGGATTTGCGCGCATGGACCATTATGAGCTTATACATGCAATTACATCAAGCTTGACAGATAAATGCATATGCATTTAAATCAATGCAACTAAACCAACCCAAGGAAATAGCCCATGACTCAGACACAACAGACGGACCTTGCCGCGTTCCTGCTGCGCGTCACTCTCGGCGTCATGTACCTCGCGCATGGCCTGCTGCTCAAGGTGCTGACCTTCGGACTGGCCGGGACCGCCGGGTTCTTCCAGTCGGTCGGTCTCCCGGGCTGGCTCGCGTACCTCACCACCGCGGCCGAGGCGGCCGGCGGGGTGCTGCTGATCTTCGGCGTACAGACGCGCCTGGTCGCGCTGGCGCTGATCCCAACCCTGCTCGGGGCGATCATCTGGGTGCATGCCCCCAACGGCTGGGTGTTCAGCGCAAAGGGCGGCGGCTGGGAATATCCGGCATTCCTGATCGCGGCGAGCGCGGCGACGGCGCTGCTGGGCAGTGGCGCTTACTCGCTGACGCGCCCGGCGCGCGCTGTGAATTGAAGCTATGCATCCGGCCGGTCCGACTCAGTAGATCCCCAGTTCCCTGAGCGGCCGGCCGGCTGCGATACGCTCGGCTCCCAGGTCGGAAAGATCGAGGGTCCGGTATTCTCCGAACGCAATCAACTCCGCCACCGCGCGTCCGACGGCCGGCGACTGCTGCAGGCCGTGACCACTGAAGCCGTTGGCGAGCACGAAATTGCTGACTTCCGGGTGCAGGCCGACGATACCGTTCTGATCGAAGGTGTTGTATTCGTAGTGCCCGGCCCAGGCGCTGATCATGCGCAGCGCCGAAAACGCCGGCACCCGCGCGGCGAGCGCGGGCCAGACGGTTGCCTCGAAGAAGCCGTAATCAGGCTCGAGATCAAACGTTTCGGGGTCGTGCGCCGGGTCAGGCGCAGCTCCGCAGATGAAATGCGCGCCCTCGGGTCGGAACCACACGCCCGAGGCATCGCAGACCAGCGGGCAGCCCGGCAGGGTTTCGGGACAGGAGACGACGAACACGTTGCGCTTGCGCGCCTCAACCGGCAGCACCAGCCCCGCCATCGCGGCGACCTGGCGCGCGTAGGGTCCGGCGGCGTCCACGACGGTGCCAGCGGTAACGCTGGCGCCGCTGCCAAGCTGGACGCTATCGATGCGGTCGCCCGATCGGCACATGCCGATCACCTCGTCGGTCAGGTACTCGACCCCGCTGGCCCGCGCTTTGTTGCGCAAGGCCTGGAGCAGCAGGTACCCGTCCAGCCACCCTTCCCCTTCCAGCCCCAGACAGGCTGCGCCGAGATCGTCGGTACGCAGCCACGGAAATCGGCCCTGCAGTTCGACCGGCGACAGCAGTGCGATCTTCGCGCCCACGCTGATCTGCAACGCGTGATTGCGTGTCAGGATGCCGACGCCATCGGGCGGCGCGGTAATGAGGTAGCCGGCCTCGTTGACGCTGACTGGCGGCCGCTGGCCATCAACCGCCAAGAGTTCGGGCGCCGCACGGAGAAACTCGATGCCGTATTGGGAGATGCGGATGTTGACGGCCGTGGAGAACTGCTGGCGTATGCCGCTCGCCGAGAGTGCCGACGAGGCACGCTGGTAGCCGGGGTCGCGCTCAACCACCAGCACGGAGCCGCTGAAGCCGGGCTCAGCGCTCAGCGCATAGGCGATCGAGCTGCCGATCGCGCCCGCGCCCACGATCACGACATCGTAGTGGCTACACTTCAGGATTGATTGCCACTCAATTGTTGCCAGCCACTGCAAGTACCTAAAATATGGGTCTTCGACTTCGGCTGACTCACTATTGCCGCCACCGACATCACCTCGACATTGGGTCGCCGCTTATAGCGCATTGCGACCGGATAAACCACCAGCAGCCAGTGCAGTTCCAGATCATTGGGTGCCGAAACCATCGACGGTGTCATGGTCGGTGTGCCCGTCCGTTTGATCTCAATTGTGCCGCCCGAAGGGCGCGGCACATGTAAGAGGCGCGCCGGCATTCGCGGGTCCTCGCCACCTTGCCTGGATCAGGGCTCCGAACTGCGTAGTTGCCGTAGAAACTGCGCCGGCGTGAGAACAGGAATGCCCTCATGGGCTACCAGCTCCAGCAGATCGCTGTCACCGCTGATGATCGCGTCGGCCCGCCCGGTCGCAGCGAGCGCGAGAAACATGTCGTCGTCTGCATCACGGGAGATGCCGCTCGCTGTTCCGGCATCCTCGAGCCAGAACGCCAGTTCCACCAGTTCGGACAAAAACAGGTTCCAGGCCCCAGGCTCGCGGTACCGATCGAACTTCGGTCGATCCAGCCGTGACACCAGCTCAGCAAAAGTTGCTTCCGACATCAGGGTGTCGATGTCGTTATCCAGAACAGCATCCACCAGCTGACGCGCGGTTCCGGCGGATGAGATCAGCGCAGCGATCCAGACATTGCTGTCGATGACCAGCCTTTCAGCTTTCATCCGCGAGCAGCTGGTCCAGCACGTCTTCGTTCATGCCCTGGGCTGCGGCATGCTCTCCCGCGCGCTGCATGGCCTGTCGCAGGCGTTCGCGCGCCATGCGCTGCCGGCGGGCGTAGCTCTCGGCAGAAATCATCACCACGGAAGGACGGCCATTGCGCGTGATGCTGACGGGTTGGCGCTGCGCGGCCTCCAGCACTTCGCCGAACCGGTTCTTGGCTTCCAGGGCAGTAACGCTTTTCATGGCAGCTATAATAGCTGTTCTGTCCGTTATCGGCAAGAACGGGCAGAACCGGCAGACAACTGTGTTGCACTCGCCTTTGATTCTGGTTCTTGAAATGTGCAGGGGGCCGGGCTGGACGCGGAAGCAGCCACCACGCGCCTTACCGCGGGGCCCCGGAGCCAATTTTCACGTTGCGACTTCGGGCTCGTTTGCTCGCGGACAATGGGCGACGATCCCGGGGCACAAAAATTGTGGTTGCCAAATTGCCCGCCGCGGACTCTTAACCTATGAGCTGGCACTTTGTCAGAGCCGACAGCGAAACGGGCAAGGCCGGCCGGTAGTCACGAACAAGGATAGGAGGGGTCATGCCTCGTACTTTAGGACTTCATCGCCTGCACCGCGTGCAGCTCCTGACATGTTGGGCCTTGTTCGCCGCGCTATCGCTCGGCGCCTGTGGCGGCGGTGGTGGATCGAGTGATCCAGGGCAACCGCCGATCGTGGTCGCAACGGCGGCGCTCCCCGTAGGGATTGTCACGTATGCCTATCCCGGATTCTATTTCGGTGTAGAAAGCGGCGGCACACCGCCATTTACCTGGACGGTGACGCAAGGCGCAGTGCCGCCGGGTCTCTCGCTCGGCGCCGACGGCTCGCTAACCGGCACGCCGACGGCCGCGGGCTCCTTCGCCTTCACCGTCACGGCGACCGATAGCGCTATGCCCGCCCGGAGCGGCCCGCAGCCCTTCAACGTCACGATTGATACCCCAGCACCGTTGGTGGTCGATCCGGGACAATCCCCGCCTACAGGTGTGCACAGCACGCCGTATTACTTCACGTTCACCGCCACGGGCGGTTATTTGCCGCTGAGCTGGACGGTCACGGCCGGCACATTGCCGCCGGGCCTGGCACTGGATTCCAACGGCACGATCAGCGGCACTCCTACGACGGCCAGCTCGACGCCGTCCGCATTCACCGTCACCGTCACCGACAGCAGCACACCGACCGGGGCGACGAACTCGGTCGCGTATGCGATTACCATCAGCGAACCTGCACCGCCATCCATCTACGGCACACCGCCGCCCACGGCGACAGTCGGCTCGCCCTATAGCTTTCAATTTACGGCAAGCGACGGACTCGCGCCGCTCGTCTGGAGCTCGCCGACCGCATCGATGGGCGGCTTGGCGGTCAGCCTGGACGGTGTTCTGAGTGGAACCCCGTCGACGGCCGGTATCTTTCCCATCACGTTGACGGTCAAGGACGCACTGAATCAGAGTTCGCCGGCGACTCCCTTCACGGTGCGCATCGCGATGGCCCGGCCTGACGCGGCATTCGTGCAGACGGGGAACATGAGCGTCGCCCGCGACGGGCATACGGCGACACGGCTGCTCGACGGTCGCGTGCTGATCGCCGGCGGTGGGCCAGCCGCCGCGGAAGTGTATGACCCGACCAGTCAGATGTTCACCGCGACCGGCAGCATGACGCTCGCGCAGGGGGCGCGCAGCGCCACGCTGCTCGCCGATTCGACCTTGCCGAACTACGGCAAGGTTCTGATCGCCGGTGGCAATGAGATGATCGCGGAGCTCTATGATCCGACGGCCGGCACGTTCACGGCGACCGGCAGCACGCTTGCGCTGCATTTGGGGCAGACCGCGACACTGTTGCAGAACGGTGAGGTGCTCATCGCCGGCGGTGAAACGGCCACGGCCGAGCTCTTCAACCCGTCCACCGGTGCGTTCACGGCGACCGGCAGCCTGACGATCTCGCGCAGCGCCCATACGGCGACACTGCTGTCGGACGGGCGCGTGCTGATCACCGGCGGCGTGCAGGATTTTGGCCCGGGCACCGTGCCAATTCCGCTAGGTCCCGGGGTCCTCTCCGCAGAACTCTACGATCCCGCGACTGGCACGTTCAGCCCGACCGGCAGCATGAGCGAGGGACGCTCGGGGCATACCGCGACGTTGCTGGTCGATGGCACGGTCCTGGTGACCGGAACGGACAGCACGGCCGAGCTATTCAGCCCGGCGACCGGAACCTTCTCAGTGGTCGGTGAGCTCTCGACGAGACTTTATTACGTAAATGTCCTGGGAGCCACGGCGACACGGCGTAGCGATGGCACGGTCCTCGTTGCGGGCGGCCGCTGGGGGCTGTCGCGGGCCGCGGCGGAGCTTTTCGCTCCCGAGAGTGCGGGCTTCGTGACGACCGGTTCGCTCCTCACGGCAAGGGACGGACATACGGCGACCCTGCTGGCCGATGGCAGCGTGCTCATTGCGGGTGGATGGAATCACTTGCACCACTGCGGCCGTGGGGGCTGTAGCGGCGTAGACACCAAGCTGTCGTCGGCTGAACTGTTCAAGTAGCGTATGGGCGGCCAATACCCGCCCAATAAATGCTGTTCACCCGGCGCACGAAAATTGTGGTTGCCAAATCGCCCGCCGGTGCTGCGAAGGGATGAGCCTGCGCGTGCGGTGGGCAATATTCTGAATTGGTCAAATTTGTCAGAGTACTTTGCCGGGCGTCGCCGACGTATTGGATTGGCCACGCCGCTGTATTTCATCCTTCTGCTGCTGTTCGCCGCTTCGGGCTGCGCGGCTCTGATTTATGAAGTGGTGTGGTACCAGCAGCTGCAGCTGGTCATCGGCTCCACATCGATTTCGATGGGGATTTTGCTCGCGACCTATATGGGCGGCCTCTGTATAGGGAGCCTGTGGTTACCGCGCCGCCGCTGGACGCAGCATCCGCTGCGGGTGTATGCCGGCCTTGAGGCCGGGATCGCGGTGTTTGCGCTGCTCACGCTGATAACGCTGCCGCTGCTGAACCGCTGGTACGTCTCGGCCGCGGGGAGC
>JAYTXT010000204.1:0-3917 GCA_043742765.1 Gammaproteobacteria bacterium
CCGCTGTGGGGTGCAATTCGCAATCCAGCTCGGGGACCGTCCGCACGTGCGTACGGGCCCTGCCAGTCAGCTCCAGCGGCGACAGTGCCGCGGTCGGCAGCCCGGAATTGGCGGTTTGCGCGTTCATCGGGCATGATTCTAAGCTGCCTGACCGGGGGTACGTGTGCGGAGTCCGCAGTTTTCCAGCCGACTTATAGCGGCCCTGGCACTGGGCCTGGCCCTCTGTGGCTGGATCGCCATCGCCCTGATCCGGCACCAGGTGCCCACTGCCCTGATCTGGTTCGCCGGCCTTCTGACGCTGACCGGGGCCGCGGCCGCGGCCCTCTGGTCCTGGAGCGAGCGGCGGCGCATGCAGAACGGCGTCGAACGGCTCATCAGCGCCACCGAGCGCCTGGGGCGCGGAGAATTCTCGCAGCCTGTGGAAGCCGGCCTGGACGGGCACCTCGGCCGCCTCCAGCTGGCCTTCGAGCGCACCCGCATGGCGCTGAACGACACTACTTACAGCCGCGATTACCTGCACAGCGTGCTCAACAGCATGAGCGACAGCGTGTTCGTGGCCGCGCCCGACGGGGCGATCCGCATCGTCAACGACGCCGCGCGGCGCATGACCGGGTATTCATCCGAAGAGCTGGTCGGCATGCGCATCGCCACACTTCTGGCCGCGACCGGCGAAGGCGGCGGCGAGCCGCTGGCGGCGGCGCGTGAGGCGGGCGAGACGGTGCTGCGGACCCGTGCCGGGCAGACCATTCCGGTCTCGTTCGTGGTCTCGACGGTCGACAGCGTCGATGCGCAGTTCGCCGGCGATATCTACGTGGCGCGCGACATCACCGAGCGCAAGCGTGCCGAGCGGCGCATCCGTTACCTGGCGCGCTACGACGCACTTACCAAGATTCCCAACCGCATGCAGTTCCAGCACCTGCTGCAGCAGGCGATCGCGCGCGCACGCCGCGCCAGCCAGGGCGTGGCGCTCCTGTACATCGACATGGACCGCTTCAAGGAAGTGAACGACACCTTCGGCCACGCCTCCGGGGATCGCGTACTCGAGGTACTCACCGAGCGGCTGACGCGTGTGCTGAGCAGTGAAGCCGTGCTCGGCCGCCTGGCCGGCGACGAGTTCGCACTGTTTGTCGACGGCCTGAGCAGCAATGCCAACGAGGCAGGGGAGCAGGTCTCGCAGCTGGCGCGCACTGTGCTGGATGCTGCCGGCGCGGCCTTCCACATCAACCAGCAGGAAGTATTCCTGACGGTGAGCATCGGTGTCGCCTTCTGTCCGCGCGATGCCGACAACGTCATCGACCTGATCCGCAACGCCGATGCCGCCATGTATTACTCGAAGCAGAACGGCGGCAACACCTTCGCCTACTATTCGCAGGAGATGAATGCGGCGGCGGTCGAGCGACTGATGCTCAGGAGCAAGTTGCGGCGCGCGGTGGAGCGCGACGAATTCGTGGTTCACTACCAGCCGAAGATCGATCTGCGCGACGGCCGCATCATCGGCGCTGAGGCGTTGCTGCGCTGGCGGCTGCCCGGGCACGGTGATATTCCCCCGTCGCAGTTCATTCCCATGGCCGAGGAGAACAACCTCATCAGCCTGATCGGCGAATGGGTGCTCGAGCGCGTCTGCCTCGACTTGAATCTGCTGCGCAGCAAAGTCGGCGACCCCGGCCGCATTGCGCTCAACCTGTCGCTCAAGCAGCTGCGGCACGCGGGCTTCATTCTCAATTGCCGCTCGCTGTTCGAGCGACACGGCGTGCCCCCGCAGAGCCTGGAACTCGAGATCACCGAATCGACCCTGATGGCCGACCCGCGCCGCACGGTGGAACTGCTGGGGCAACTCGCGGCGATGGGCTTGCACCTGTCGATCGACGACTTTGGCACCGGCTACTCTTCGCTCTCCGCATTACAGCAGTTTCCAATCGGGACTCTCAAGATAGATCAGTCGTTCGTGCGCGACCTGGCCGACGACCCAGCCGATGCTACACTGGTGCGGACCATCATCGACATGGGGCATGGACTGGGACTACAGGTGGTTGCGGAAGGGGTCGAGCGGGCGAGTCAGGTGTTACCGCTGCGCATGTGGGGCTGTGATATTGCCCAGGGGAGACTTTTCGGTGAAGCGGTCGGCATTCTGGACCTGCTCGTGCAGCTGCAAGCACAGCAGGCCGGCAAGCCGGCCTTTGCCGCGCTGATCGCCGCCCAGCTCGGCCATGCCCTGAGCGCCTGACGGAACAACTGATGCGTTACCGCGAAAACCGCGACCAGACCGCCGAACTACTGCGCATGGTGTTGCCGCTGATGTCGCGCCATGCCGCCGGCTTTCATCCACTGAGTTTCGCGGTCTGGTATGAGTATGCCGCCGGCACCAACCAGACGCTGAAGGCGGCGGTCGATGCGCGCGTCGCGGCCTCTGTGCGCCTCACCGACACCGATATCGAGGAACTGTTCGATCGTCACGTGGCGATGCGCGATATCGAATCCTCGATGCGCGTGCGGGCGCGCATCCAGGCAGTGGTTGAGCAGGTGACCGAGACCACCGCCAAGGCCAGCGTAGAAGTCGGCCGATACAACGACGGGTTGAACGATTACCAGGAGCGGTTAAAGCGCGACGTCGACAAGGCAGCCATCACGCAGGTGGTGCTGGCCTTGCTCGGCGACACGGATCGTGTGCGCTCAAGCACCAGTGATCTGCAGCAGAATCTGGTGGCTAATTCGAAGGAAGCACGCCGCCTGCAAGGCGAGCTGGAAATCGCCCAGGGCCAGGCGCAGGTCGATCCGCTTACGGGTCTCCTCAATCGCCGCGGCCTGGAATACCGGATGCGCGACAGCTATCCAGCGGGCCTGCCCGCGGGCGCGCTGCTGCGCCTGGGCGTCGATGAATTCACGGCCGTTGGTGACAACCTGGGCCATCTGCTGGCCGATCGCGTGCTCGCGGCGATTGGCCAGGTCATCAGCAACGGCGCTGGACAGGGCACGCTGCTGGCCCGTACCGGCAGCGAGGATTTCCTGCTGTTGCTGCCTGGCCGTTCACCCGCCGAAGCGTTGGAACAGGCCGAACGCATCCGCGCCTGCGTGGAACGCTGCCGCGTGCGCTGCCAGGACAGCGAGACCGCGGTCACCACGGTGACAGTATCGATTGGCGCCGTCATGCTGCGCGGCGGCGAGGCGCTGGCGGCCTGCATCGAACACGGCAATCAGGCGCTGGCGCGTTCCAGGCAGGATGGCGGCAATCGCATCACGGTGGGCGGCGACTGACAGCGCCGCGGCCGCCGCTAGACCGGCGCCTGCCACTCACGGTTCAGCAGGCCGTACACGTTGACATCAGTCGGCTCGCCTTTGGTGAACCAGCGCTCGCGCAGCCGGCCTTCCTCGCTAAAACCAAGCCGCGTCAACAGCAGCGACGAGCGGGTATTGCGCGGGTCCACTTCGGCCTCCAGGCGGCGCAGGCACAGCTCGCCGAACGCACAATCGACCAGGCCGCGCAGGGCTTCGTGCATATACCCCTGGCCCCAGTGGGCGCGGCCCAGCAGGTAGCCGAGTTCGGCGCGCGCGCTGGCTGCTTCGTAGCGGAACAGCAGGCAGCTGCCGATCGCTGTTCCGGACTGTTTGTCCAGCACAGCGAACTGCAGCGCCGAGCCCGTGGCCTGCAGCGCAATCATGCGCGCATACCAGGTGCGGGCATCCTCGAGGTTGCGCCAGCTTGCATACGGGAGGTAGCGAGTCACCGCGTCGTCGCCATTGACGACCAGGAGCGCAGGCAGATCCGCCTCGGTCACGAGGCGCGTCAGCAGGCGCGGGGTCTCGAGCGTATGGCGGAGCAGGAGTGGCACGGCGCCGCTACAGTGTTCTGCTCAACGCCGCAAGCGGGTCGAGTGCCGTACCCCAGCCTTTGTGAAAACTCATCGTCTTCAAGCGTCCTG
>JAYTXT010000205.1:0-1776 GCA_043742765.1 Gammaproteobacteria bacterium
CGCACTGATTCTCTACAGCCTGCGCCAATAGCTAGCGCGGCAGCGGCAGCTCCAGGCCCGAATCCTCGGGCGCGGCCGCCAAAGACTGACCGGCCACCATGGTGTAGTGACCCAGCAGGAGCTGCAGTGCCCGCGACCATGTGTAGCGCTGCAGCGCGCGTGCGCGCGCGGCACGGCCCAGCGCCGGCAGGTCGCGCTCATAGAGCGCCGCGATCGCCGCCGCCGTGCCAGCGGCATCGCCCGGAGGCGCGAGCATGCCGACCGTCTCATCGATGTGCTCGGGTACCGCGCCGGCGTTGGCGCCGACCACTGGAATTCCGCAGGCCAGCGCCTCGATGATCACCAGCCCGAAAGTTTCGTTGCTGCCGGCGTGCACCAGTGCATCACTGGACGCGATCGCGGTGGCCAGCTCAATGCTGTCGCGCCGATAAGGTTGTACGGTGATATTCGCCGCCGGCCGGCCCGACTCTTCACCGCCAATCATCAGCAGGTGGTAGCGCTCACCGAGGCGTCGCAGCGCGCTGTGCAACACTTCAATATTCTTCTCGTCGGAAAATCTGCCGGCGTACACCAATAGGCGCGTGTCGTCGGCGAGGCCGAGCGTGCGGCGCAGATCCGGCGTGCGACGCTGCGGCGAGAATATTTCCGTGTCGACGCCCAGCGGCTGCAGTGCCGTGCGGTGCACGCCGAGACCGGCGAGGTAATCGCACATCAGGCGGCTGGGCGCGAGCACGAGGTCGAAGCGCTCGTAGACGCGACGCAGATAGCTGCCGAGTCCGCTTTCCACCAGGCGACCGAGTCTGCGGCCGGCCAGTCGTGGAAAATTGGAATGAAAGAACGCCAGCAGCGGAATGTCGCGCCGGCGCGCGCTGCGCATTGCGCACCAGGCCGGGTGGAACACGTCGCCGACCTCGATCAGGTCGGGTTCGAGCGCATCGAGCATGCGTACCCAGCGGCGCGGCGACAACGGCAGGCGGTAGTTGAACGTGCCCGGAACCTTCCAGCCGGCGATGGTGCTGACGCCGCCCGGCAGCAGCTTGGTCACGGTACCCGGCACCAGCAGCGAATGGCGATGGTGCGTATGGGCGCCGAGCCATTGGTGCTTTGCCGTCAGGTAACGGCGCACGCCGCCGCTGGTCGGCGAAAAGAACAAGGTTGTGTCTACGAGGTGCATTGTCGGCCTGGTTGCCCCGACCATTGCACCCGCCGCTGCGCGGCCTGTCAAGCCTGGGCTGCGGCCGAATGCACGGCGAGCGCGTCGGTCGTCGGCAGCCTGATCCGTATGCGTGTGAACCGACCGTGCTTGGTCGCCACCTGAATCTGCCCCTGGAGTCGCTTGACGTTGTCGCGCAGGATCCGCATGCCGATGCCACGCCCGGTCGCATCCGCCGCCGTGCTCAGGCCAGAGTGGAATATCAGCGTGGATGCCTGCCGGGGATCCTGCTCCAGCGCCGCGTCCTCGGCGATCAGGCCGCTGACGACCGCTGCCTGAATGATGCGGTCCGTGTTCAGGCCCTGGCCGTCGTCCTGGAAAACCAGCGCGGATTGCCCGCCGCGGTGCGGCCGGAATTCCACCAGCAATGCACCCTGCGTGCTCTTGCCCGCCGCACGGCGCTGCGCCGGTGTTTCGATGCCATGCTCGATCGCGTTGCGCAGCATCTGGCTGAGCATGTCGTAGAAAGCGCCAACGTGGATTTCCGGCACCTGGTCGAGATCGATCGTCGTGAGTACGACAACCTTGCCCTGCGCCGCCGCCAGTTGTGCGGCGAGCTGCTG
>JAYTXT010000206.1:0-1776 GCA_043742765.1 Gammaproteobacteria bacterium
CCGGCGATGGCTATGCGGGCGGCATCCGCTGCGGTCGTCACACCGCTCTCGGCGACGCGTGGCACATTGTCCGGGAGCGTCCGCGCCAGCGCCTCGAGCCGGCCCGGTACGACTTCGAGCGTCACCAGGTCACGGCAGTTGAGGCCGACCAGCAACTGCGTACTGGCGGCGTACTGCTTCACCAGCTCCGCGCCACGGGCAATATCGGCCGCATCGAAAGCCTCGAGCAGCACGAACAGCTTCAAGCGCACCGCGCACTCAATCAGGGCCGTGATCGCGGGTTCATCGAGCATGCGCATGATCACCAACACACCACCGGCACCGGCCAGTCGCGCCTCGTAAACCTGGTAGGGATCGACTAGAAAATCCTTGCGCATGGCTGGAATGCGGCCACCAAGCGCGCGCACTGCGGTCACCAGGTGCGTCATCGACCCATCGAAGCGGCTGGGCTCGGTCAACACCGACACGGCCGCGGCACCGGCCTCGGCGTAGCCGGCCACGCGCGCCATGATGCTTTCTTCACTGCCTGCGCGCAGTTTGCCGCCCGCCGGCGAGCGGAATTTCACCTCGGCGATCAGGTCAAAGCGCCGCGCGGACAGCTGCAGCCTGGGCGGCAGCGGCGAGTCGGCCGCGCCTGCGACGAGTTCCCTGTCAGGAAGTTGCGCGCGCGCCGCAAGCACGCGCTTGCGACTGCTCGCGGCCATTCCGGCGAGAAAATTACCTGTGCTACCAGCGTCAGACACTTGGCACCTCCTGCGGGTTCGCACCGGAACCCGTTCGCACCAGCCCCGCGAGCAGCGCCCTGGCGGCTCCGGAATCGATGGCCTGCGCAGCGCGCGCCACGCCCAAGCGCGGCGCGGGCTCGACGCCCGTCACTTCGAGCGCCAGTGCCGCGCCGAGCAGCAGCGCGTCGCGCTGCGGACCCTGCTGTTCGCCCGCCAGGATCCGCTGCAGCGCGCGCGCATTATGCGCGGCATCGCCCCCGGCGAGATCCGCGGCGACGCACGCTGCCAGTCCATAGTCGGCTGGGTTGCGCTGCTCGCGCCGTACTTCGCCCGCGCGCACGTCGAACACCTCGAACGGCCCGATTGGCGTGGGCTCGTCCCAACCCTCCGCACCGTGCACGACCAGCGCGCGTTCAATGCTCATGCCCGCGAGCGCTTGCGCCATCAGCTCGGCGGTCGGCAGATCGTAGGCGCCGATCACGTGAAACGGCGGTGCGGCCGGATTGGTCAGCGGACCGAGGATGTTGAACACGGTGCGCACACCCAGCGCCGCGCGCACCGGCGCCAGCGTCTTCATCGCCGGATGGTAATGCGGCGCAAACAGGAAGGTAAAACCCGTGGCGGCAAAACATTCGCCAGCGCGCTGCTCGTCGAGTGGCAGGGCCAATCCGAGTGCCTCGAGCACGTCAGCGCTGCCGGCGCGGCTGGAGATCGAGCGATTCCCGTGCTTGACCACCGGTACGCCGCAGGCGGCCGTCAGCAGCGCGGCGCCGGTGGACAGGTTCAGGCTTCCGGATTTATCGCCGCCAGTGCCGACAATGTCGACAGCCCGGAGTGGCGAGGGCAGCAGCGGCCTGCGTGCCAGCGAGCGCATCGCCACCGCAAACCCGCGCAGCTCCGCGGCCGTCACGCCCTTGACCCGCAGCGCAGCCAGCACGGCGCCAGCGAGTGCCGGCGAAAGCTCGGGTGCCGTAAGCGCTGCCAGCAGTTGCCCGGCCTCGCGTTCCGTCAGATTCTGGCCATCGAGCAGGCGGTCAAGTGTTTCGTTCAG
>JAYTXT010000207.1:0-3587 GCA_043742765.1 Gammaproteobacteria bacterium
TGGGACCACCAGCTGCTGCTGACCGTCATGCTCACGCAATACGTGCTCAAGACCACCTGGGAAGTGCTGAGCACGCCGCTCACCTATTGGGTGGTGAACTTCCTCAAGCGCGCCGAGCGCGAGGATTTCTACGACACCGACACCAATTTCACGCCCTTCTCGCTGCAGGCCTGAGGCGTTCAGCCGGCGGCGCGTGGCGGCTTGAAATCCAGGCCAGTGAGCTGCGCGGAAATCTGCCACAAGCGCCGGGCAGCGGCGTCGTTGCCGGCGCTGGCGGCGGGTTCCGTCAGTGCGCAACGCACGTAGTAACCGCCACTGCGGCCGGCCACCTGTGTCGATTGCGCCAGATAGATCAGCGTCTGCGCGCCGGCTTCCGGCGTCAGCCCGGATGCGGCCTTGCGCCAGCGCATGAACCTGCGCCACAGCGGGCTACAATTATCCGCGAAACGCGTGGCGACGAACCCCGGGTGCAGGGCGTTGACCATGACGCCCCCCGGACCCAACAGCTGTGCCAATCGCCGCACGAACAGCAGGTTGGCGAGTTTCGACTGCGCGTAGCCGGCGATGCCATCGCGCTGCAAGTGGTCGAAATCAATGCGTCCATATTGATGCGCGCGCGATGAGGTGCACACGATCCGCGCCGCGGGCGCGGCCCGCAGCCGCTCCAGCAGTTGCAGCGTGAGCACGTAGTACGCCAGGTGGTTGGTGGCGAAGCTCGCGGCCAGGCCGTCCACGGTGCGCGTACGCCCCATGAACACCGCGCCGGCATTGTTGATCAGCACGTCGATCCGTGGTTCGGCGGCAGCGATTGCCGCGCCGACGCGTTGCATTTCAGCAATGCAGGACAAGTCGGCGAAGTGCACGGCGTGTGGCGCGTGTGGCCCCGCTACCGTGAGCCGGGCGAGTGTGGCCGCAGCACGCGCCGGATCGCGGGCAACGAAGACAATGCGCGCGCCGCCCTCGGCCAGTCGCAGGGCTGCGACCTCGCCAATTCCGGAAGTCGCCCCGGTGATCACCACAGTTGCGGGCGTCATCGGCAGCAGCTAGTTGAGCCGGTCCGGGCCAGACTGCAACAGGCCAGCGGCGGCAAACAGCTGCTCGACATCGACGGCGTCATAGCGATAATCGCGGCCGCAGAATTCGCAGGTCACGGTCAGCGCACCCTGCTCGGTAAGCGCTGCATGCGCTTCCTCGGGCCCCAGCGAGCGCACCAGGCCGGCGACGCGCTCAGGACTGCATCGGCACTCGAAGCGCACCGGCGTGGCGCCGAACAGGCGGCAATCGTGGGCACCGCATACCAGGCGGACCGCGTCTTGCGCCGGCAGGTTTGGCAGGGTTTCGGGCGGCAGTGCAGCGAGTCCGAGCTGCAGGTCTTCCCACGCGCCCTGCAGCAGCGCGCCGGCGCCTTCGCCGCCGTCGGCGCCCTGCGGGAGCTTCTGCAGCAGCATGCCGCCGGCGTGTGCGTGGTCGGCTGCCAGCTTGAGCCGCGTGGGCAATTGCTCCGAGCCCTCAAAATAGCGCTCCAGGCACTCGCCCAGGGTGCCACCGGCGAGTGGCACGATGCCCTGGTAGTTCGCCGCCGAACTGTCCGACCGCACCGTGACCACGAGATTTCCGGCGCCAACCAGCTCGATGAAGTCGACGGCCTCGCCTGCCGCGAGGTCGTGATGCGCCACCGCGCGCAGGCGGAAATCATCGGTGCATTGCGCGACCAACAACCGCACGCGCCCGCTGCCGGCAAACTGCATGGTAAGCGTGCCAGCGAATTTAAGGGTTGCGGCGAGCAGCACGGAGGCGGTGGCAGCCTCACCCAGGAGCGCCTCGACCAGCGGCGGATAGGCGCGCCGGGCGCGCAGTTCCTGCCACGCCGACCCGAGCCGCACCCAATGCCCACGGAGCGGGTAGCCTTCAAGCAGGAAGCGGCGTAGTGCGCCGGCATCCAGGCCTTCAGCCATTGAGTTTCTGCTTAAGCAGCTCGTTCAGCCGCGCCGGATTCGCCTTACCCTGCGTCGCCTTCATGACCTGGCCGACGAAGAAACCGAACAACTTATCCTTGCCGGCGCGGTAGTCGGCGAGCTGCGCCGGGTTGGCGGCCATCACCGCGGCTATCGCCGCCTCGATCGGTCCATCGTCGGTGATCTGCCGCAGCCCCCTGGCCTCGATGATCGCGTCGGCCTCCTGCTGCCCATCCCACATGGCCTCGAACACGTCCTTGGCGATCTTGCCCGAAATCGTCTGGTCGCCGATGCGGCGCAGCAGCGCGGCGAGCGCGGCCGCGCTGACGCGGCTGGCGGCGATCTCGAGCCCGTCGCGATTGAGGAACGCGGCGAGGTCGCCACCGACCCAGTTGGCCGCCAGTTTCGGCGCGCCACCCGCAGCGCGCACCACGCTCTCGTAGTAATCGGCCAGTTCAGCGCTCGCCGTCAGCACCTGCGCGTCGTAACCGGAAAGCTCGTACTGCGCGGCTAAGCGCTGCGCCTTCTGGTCGGGGAGTTCGGGCAGTTGCGCCCGAACAGACTGAACATAGGCTGCGTCGAGCTCGATCGGCAGCAGGTCGGGATCGGGGAAATAGCGATAGTCGTTCGCTTCTTCCTTCGAGCGCATCGAGCGCGTCTCGCCCTGGTCTGGATCGTAGAGGCGCGTTTCCTGCACCACCTTGCCGCCGCCCTCGAGCAGCTCGATCTGGCGCGCGACTTCGTAGTTGATCGCCTTCTCGACGAAGCGGAAGGAATTGATGTTCTTGATCTCGGCGCGGGTGCCATACTTTTCGGCGCCGCGACGGCGCACCGAGACGTTGGCGTCGCAGCGGAACGAACCCTCCTGCATGTTGCCGTCGCAGATGCGCAGGTAGCGCACCAGCGTGTGCACCTTCTTCATGTAGGCGATGGCTTCCTTCGCCGAGCGCATGTCGGGCTCGGAGACGATTTCGATCAGCGGGGTGCCGGCACGATTGAGGTCGATGCCGGTGAGTCCGGGCAACCCCTCGTGGAGCGACTTGCCCGCGTCCTCCTCGAGGTGCGCGCGCGTGACCGCAATGCGGCGCGCGCTGCCGTCGTCGAGCACAATATCGATGTGGCCGCCGGCCACGATCGGCAGCTCGTACTGGCTGATCTGGTAACCCTTGGGCAGGTCGGGATAGAAGTAATTCTTGCGCGCGAACACCGAGCGCGGCGCGATGCGCGCGCCGATGGCGAGCCCGAACATCACGGCCATGCGCACGGCCTCGCCATTCAGCACCGGCAGCACCCCGGGGTAACCGAGGTCTACCAGGTTGGCCTGCGCGTTGGGCGGCGCACCGAAGGCCGTGGCAGAGCCGGAAAAAATCTTCGAGCGCGTCGCCAGCTGGGCGTGGATCTCCAGCCCTATCACGGTTTCCCATGCCAGCGCGTCGTTCGGTGGTTTGGCCATCAGCGGTACGCCTCGGGCGCGCGAGCGTGCCAGTCGGTCTCCCGCTGGTAGCGATGCGCCACGTTGAGGATGCGCTCCTCGGCAAAGTGAGCGCCGACGATCTGCAGACCTACTGGCAGTCCCTGTACGAAACCGCACGGTATCGATACGGCCGGTAGACCGGCGAGGTTCGCGCCAAT
>JAYTXT010000208.1:0-3062 GCA_043742765.1 Gammaproteobacteria bacterium
GATGCCGCGACGAATCGCCTGCCGCGGCGAATATCCACCAGTGCGCGTCAACTGGCAATACGCGCGCGTACCGGCAGGTTCAAGTCCCTGATGCCAATGATTCTTTTTGTTGTTGAGCGCTCAGGAACGCCATTCCGTCAGCGCTTCGATCTCGCACAGCCGCTGCCAGCTCGCGCGCGCACGCAGCAGCGCGGCGAAGCGCGCGAGCGCCGGCCACTCGAGCGCGGGCTTAGGCATGTTGCGCGACCAGCGCATGTACATGATCAGTTGCAGGTCGGCCGCGGAGATTTCCTCGCCCAGCAGGTACGGACCGTGCGCCGTCAACCGCGTGTCGAGGCGTGCCCACACCGCTTCGATGCGTGACCGAAGCGCCGCGCGTACCTCCGGCGGGTTTTCGGCGAAACCCAGGCCCTGCGGATAGAACCAGTTGCGGTAGGTGGCGCCCAGCGAAAAACTCAGGTAGGCGAGCCATTGATACCACTCGTTGCGCCGGGCCGTTCCGGGTGGCGGCGCCAGGCGCGCTTCCGGATGCCGATCTGCCAGCATCAGCAGCAGCGCGGCGGCTTCCGCGTAGGGTTGCCCGTCGATCAGCAGCGTCGGCACCACGCCCTGCGGATTCAGGCGCAAATACTCCGCGCTGTGCTGCGCCTGCTTGTCGAAGTCGACCAACTCGAGCCGATGCGGCGCGCCGATCTCGAGCAGCGCCAGATGCACGGCCATGCTCGCGGTGCCAGGTGAGTAATAGAGTGTGTACATTTCCCGTGTCGCTCCTGATCGCTATCAAAAAGTGGCGGCTGGCCGGGCACCGCCCTGGACCACGCCCTGGCGCGCTTCAGCATCGAGCCACGGCAGTTCGCTGATCATCCGCCTCGTGGCCGATGCCAGCAAGCGGGCCGTGGCCGGGCCGGCCTGGGCCGGGCTTGACGGCCACTGCATATTTATGCACACTTAGCGCATGTTTATGCAAAAGCTAACATGCTGAACGACCATCATCTGCAGGGCCGGCGCGAGGCCATCCTCGGCATCCTCAACGGCGGCGTGGTGCGCCGGCAGGCAGAATTGACGCAGCTGCTGCGCAAGCGCGGCTTCGCGGTCACGCAGTCCTCGGTCAGTCGCGACCTGCGCGAATTGGGCGTGCTCAAGGCCAGCGGCCGGTATCTGGCGCCCCCGGCCGAAACCGCGCACGCCTACGGCAATTTCGGGCCGCTGGCACAGTTCGTGCGCTCGGCGCGCCCGGCGGGAGCAGCGCTCACCGTGGTACGCACCAGCACCGGCGCGGCGCAGAGCGTCGCGGTCGCGCTCGACAAGGCCGCCTGGCCGGAAGTGGTGGGCACCATTTCCGGCGACGACACGATATTCATCGCCACCTCGGGTGGCCGGGCGCAGCAACGCCTGCTGGCGCGCCTGCGCGAACACTTTGGGATCTGAAATCATGACGACTGCTGCGACTGCAAGCGCCAGGCCCATCGTGCTTGCCTATTCCGGAGGCCTCGATACCTCGTTCCTGGTACCGTGGATCGCGGAGCAATATCAGCGTCCGGTGATCACGGTGACGGTCGACACCGGCGGCATTGATGCCGCCGCCGCGCTGGGCTTGCGCGCACGGGCGCTGGCGCTGGGCGCCATCGAGCATCACCAGATCGATGCGCGTAGCGATTATTTCGAGCAGGTGCTGCGCTTCCTGATCATGGGCAACGTGCGCCGCGGTCAGCTCTACCCGCTGTGCGTCGGCGCCGAACGCGTCATGCAGGCGCAGACCATTGCGCTGATGGCGCGGCGCCTGGGCACGAACTCCATCGCGCACGGCTGCACGGCGGCGGGCAACGACCAGGTGCGCTTCGAAGTAGCGCTACGCACGCTGGCGCCGGAACTCGAGATCATCGCGCCAGTCCGCGACCGCGCCTTCAAGCGCGCGGAGGAGCTGGCATACCTGCAGCTTCGAAAGCTGCCGGTGCCACCAAGTGGGGCCGCTTACTCGACCAATCGCGGGCTGTGGGGCGTGACCATCGGCGGCACCGAGACGCTCACCTCCAAAGGCAGCATTCCCGAGAACGCCTGGGTGCTCTCGAAAGACGCTTTCACGCACCCGGCACTGCCGCAGCATCACTCCGTGCGCTTCGAGCAGGGCCGGCCCGCAGGCCTGGATGGCAAGCCGCTCGCGCCGGTGGAAATCATTGAGCGGCTCGAGGCGCTGGCCGCGCCTTTCGGCATCGGCCGCGGCATCCACCTGGGCGACACCATCATCGGCACCAAGGGCCGGGTGGCTTTCGAGGCACCAGCCGCCGAAGTGCTGCTCACCGCGCACCGTGAACTCGAGAAGCTCGTGCTCACCTCGCGCCAGCAGCGCATCAAGGAAAGCGTCGCCCTGCCCTACGGCGACTGGGTGCACGAGGGACAGTTGCTCGACCCGGTGTGCCGCGACATCGAGGCCTTGCTGCTTTCTTCGCAGCAACGGGTGAGTGGGGAAGTGCATCTGCTCTTCCGGCCTGGCTCGCTGTTCATCGAGGGCGTCGAATCGCCGTACTCGCTCATGAGCGCCTCGAAAGGCGTTTATGGAGAGTCGGCGGGCGAATGGACCAGCGCCGACGCACTGGGTTTTTCGAAAATCGTCGCGCTGACGGGCATGTTCCACGCCCGGGCCGGCGAACTGGCCGCACAGGGAGCTGCGCCGCCGTGAAGACCGTGGTCGTCGACAAGATCGCCTCGATCACGCAGGCCTGCGCGCTGGGGCACGAACTGCGCATCGCCGATGACATCCCTTCCGAAGAGGGTGTGGTGATCGTTGCCGAGATCCTCAACAACAAGTCCACCTACAACACACTCGAGCTGACCAGCGGCCGCATGGCCAAGGTCGCCAGGGGCGACGTCGTGGTCGGCGCGCTAGGTCCCCGCAAGGCGCTGTTCGGCTATTCGGGTCACGTGCCCGCAACACTCAAGCCCGGCGACATCATCCAGATGCTGAACATCGGCGGCGTCATGGGCGTGTGCGACTCGGCGACGCCCGACAAGGGCAAGCCCTTTGACTGCCGTGTGCTGGGCGTGGTGCTGCAGTTTCCGTACCT
>JAYTXT010000209.1:0-9719 GCA_043742765.1 Gammaproteobacteria bacterium
CTAGCTTGAGGGGCTAGCGCCGCAAGGTGTGGGAGTTCGAATCTCCCCGTCGGCACCAATTCTCTCGTAGAATTGCGGCGACAATCGGGGGCGGATGGGTAACTGTCCGCCCTTTTTGACACCAGGTGGATCGGGATGCTCGAAAACTATCTTCCGGTGCTGATATTCCTCACCATCGCCACTTTGCTGGCGGCGGTGCTGCTGGGGCTTGGCGCGATACTCGGACGCCTTGGCGTCCGCAAGCACGGTGACGCCGACAAGCTCTCGGCCTATGAGTGCGGTTTCGATGCCTTCGAAGGCAACCGCGGCCGCTTTGATGTGCGCTATTACCTGGTTGCGATTCTCTTCATCATCTTCGATCTCGAGATTGCCTTCCTGTTTCCCTGGGCGGTGTCGCTCGGTTCCACAGGGCGTTTTGGCCTTGGCGTGATGGGCATATTCCTCGGCGTGCTGGTGGTCGGTTTCATCTACGAATGGAAGAAAGGGGCCCTGGAATGGGACTAGCGTCGGCAGCGGATACGGCGCTGGGCGCGCACCGGCTCGCTGTGGCCCATGACCTTCGGACTGGCCTGCTGCGCCGTAGAGATGATGCACGCTGGCGCCTCCCGCTACGACCTCGACCGCTTCGGCATCGTCTTTCGCCCGAGCCCTCGCCAGTCGGACGTCATGATCGTCGCCGGTACGCTCGTCAACAAGATGGCGCCGGCGCTGCGCCGGGTCTATGACCAGATGCCTGAGCCGCGCTGGGTGATCTCGATGGGTTCCTGCGCCAACGGCGGCGGTTATTATCATTATTCCTATGCCGTGGTCCGGGGGTGCGATCGCATCGTGCCGGTGGATGTCTACGTGCCGGGTTGCCCGCCCACGGCGGAGGCGCTCATTTACGGCATCATCCAGCTGCAGCGCAAGATCAAGCGCTACGGCGGCGCAGCGGCGGCGGCCTGACTTGAGCGCGGCAAGCGACAGTCTGGCGACCGATCTGCGCACGACCTGCGGCGAGCGGCTTGCGCTCCACGTCTCCGGGGCGGATGAAATCACGGCGGAAGTGGCCAGCGCCGAGCTGCTGGCCGTCGCGCTGCTGTTACGCGATACCCCCGCGCTCCAGTTCGCGATGCTCATCGATGTGGCGGGTGTCGATTATCTCGACTACGGCGCCACGGACTGGCGCACCGAGGAAGCTACGTATACAGGCTTCAGCCGTGGCGTCGATAGCGCGGCCGGGCACACGCTGCGTGGCGATCGTCGCTACGCGGTCGCGTACCAGCTCCTGTCGCTGACGCACAATCGCCGGCTGCGGCTGCGGGTCTGGTGCGAAGCCGGTGACGAGCCGGCGGTCGATTCTCTCACCGGTGTCTGGGCCAGCGCCGACTGGTTTGAGCGCGAGGCTTTTGACCTCTTCGGGATCATGTTCAGAGGACACCCCGACCTGAGACGTATCCTTACAGACTACGGGTTTATTGGTCACCCCTTCCGCAAGGACTTTCCGCTGATCGGCAACGTCGAAGTGCGCTACGACCCGGTGCAGAAACGAGTGGTCTACGAGCCGGTGACCATCGAGGATCGCACCCTCGTGCCGCGCGTCATCCGCCGCGATAACCGCTACGATCCCGCGCTGGGAGGGAGCGGTGGCTGAGATCCGCAACCTGACGATGAATTTCGGGCCCCAGCACCCGGCGGCGCACGGGGTGCTGCGGCTGGTGCTGGAGATGGACGGCGAGGTGATCCAGAAGGCCGATCCGCACATCGGTCTGCTGCACCGGGGCACCGAGAAGCTCGCCGAATCGAAGCCCTTCAACCAGTCGATCGGCTACATGGACCGCCTCGACTACGTGTCGATGATGTGCAACGAGCACGCCTACGTGCTGGCGATCGAGAACCTGCTGGGCATCACGCCGCCGCTCCGTGCCCAGTACATCCGCGTGATGTTCGATGAAATCACCCGGATCCTCAACCACCTGCTGTGGCTCGGTTCGCACGGCCTCGACATCGGCGCCATGACCGTGTTCCTGTTCTGCTTCCGCGAGCGCGAAGACCTGATGGATTGCTACGAGGCGGTCTCGGGCACACGCATGCACGCCACCTATTACCGGCCGGGGGGCGTGCACCGTGACCTGCCCGACACCATGCCGCGCTACCAGGCCTCGCGCTGGCGTTCCGCAGCCGACGTCGCGCGCCTCAACGAGGCACGGACCGGCACGCTGCTCGACTTCATCGAGGATTTCACCCGCCGCTTTCCGGGCTGCGTCGACGAGTACGAAACGCTGCTCACCGACAACCGCATCTGGAAGCAGCGCACCGTCAACATCGGGGTCGTGACACCGGAGCGGGCGATCCAGCTGGGCTTTACCGGTCCGATGCTGCGCGGCTCCGGGGTCGAGTGGGATCTGCGCAAGAAGCAGCCCTACGAAGTCTACCGCGAGGTGGATTTCGACATCCCGGTCGGCCGCGGCGGCGACTGCTACGACCGCTACCTGGTGCGCATCGAGGAGATGCGGCAGGCCAACCGCATCATCGCGCAGTGCGTCAACTGGCTGCGCGCCAACCCGGGTCCGGTGATGATCGAAGATCGCAAGGTGCGCGCACCGCGCCGCGAAGAGATGAAGGGCGACATGGAATCGCTTATTCATCATTTCAAGTTCATGACCGAAGGGTATTGCGTGCCCGAGGGCGAGAGCTATGCGGCGGTCGAGGCGCCGAAAGGGGAGTTTGGCGTCTACCTGGTGTCCGACGGTGCGAACAAGCCCTACCGGCTCAAGTGCCGAGCGCCCGGGTTTGTCCATCTGTCCGCGCTCAGTGAGATGGTCACCGGCCACATGCTGGCCGATGTGGTGGCCGTCATCGGCACGCAGGACATCGTCTTCGGGGAGATCGATCGCTGATGAGCGCCGCCGAGGGCAACGGGACCCCAGCAGGCCAGCAGGCCGGGCTATCCGCGCACACGCGCGCCGAGATCGATCACTGGATCGCGCGCTTTCCGCCCGGCCGCCAGCGCTCGGCGGTGATCGCCGCGCTCCGTGCCGCGCAGGAACAGAACCAGGGCTACCTGACCGCGGCGCTCATGGACGCGGTCGCGACCTACCTGCAGCTGCCGCCCATCCAGGTGTATGAAGTGGCGAGCTTCTATTCGATGTTCGAGACCCATCCGTGTGGGCGGCACCACGTCAGCGTCTGCACCAATATCTCCTGCATGTTGCGTGGCGCGGAAGACCTGCTGGCGCACGTGGAGCAGCACCTTGGGATCAAGGTGGGCGAGAGCACGGCCGACGGGCGCATCTTCCTGAAACAGGAAGAAGAGTGTCTGGCCGCGTGCACGGGTGCGCCGATGATGATGGTCGATCACGTTTATCACGAGAACCTGACGGCCGAGAAGCTCGACCGCATTCTCGACGAGCTGAAGTAGGGCCGGGAGCGCGCATGGGTGCATGGGACGAGAAGCGGAATCTGGTGTGCCTCGAGCCCATTGCGCTGCCGCGATCGTGGTTGCTGGCTACCTACCAGCGCATTGGCGGCTACCAGTCCTGGCAGAAGATGCTCGCCGAGAAGACGCCGCGCGAGCAGATCATCGACGCGGTCAAGGCCTCGGGGCTCCGCGGCCGCGGCGGCGCCGGCTTCCCGATGGGCGTGAAGTGGAGCTTCATGCCGCGCTCCGCCCCGATGCAAAAATACGTGGTCTGCAACTCAGACGAGAGCGAGCCCGGCACCTGCCACGATCGCGACATCTTGCGTTATAACCCGCACGCGCTCATCGAGGGCATGGCGATCGGTGGCTACGCCATGAATGCGACCGTCGGCTACAACTATATTCGCGGCGAGTTTCTCGGCGAGCCGGTGCCGCGCTTCGAGGCTGCCGTGAAAGAGGCCTATGCGGCCGGGCTCCTCGGCAAGAACATCATGGGGTCTGGTGTCGATTTCGACCTGTACACCTTCGTCGGCGCCGGCGCCTATATCTGCGGCGAGGAAACCGCGCTCCTCGACTCGCTTGAAGGCAAGCAGGGGAAGCCGCGCTTCAAGCCGCCGTTCCCGGCCGCGTTTGGCCTGTACGGCGCACCCACCACCATCAACAACTGCCAGAGCTTCGCTTCGGTTCCCACCATCATGCGCAAGGGCCCGCAGTGGTTCGCGGCGCTGGGGCCGCAGAACTCCGGCGGCACGAATATCTTTTCGGTGTCCGGGCACGTCAACAACCCGGGTAATTTCGAGGTTCCGCTCGGCATCCCGTTCGCGGATCTGCTCGACATGGCCGGCGGCATCTGGAAAGCGCGGCATATCAAGGCCGTGATCCCCGGCGGCTCCTCGGTGCCGGTGGTGCCGGGCGAGATCATGATGAAGACCAACATGGACTACGACGCGCTCAAGGCGGCCGGGTCCAGCGTCGGTTCGGCGGCCGTCATCGTCATGGATGAGACCACCTGCATGGTGCGCACGCTCGAACGCCTGTCGCGCTTTTACATGTCCGAGTCCTGCGGTCAGTGCACGCCCTGCCGCGAGGGCACTGGCTGGCTCAACCGTACGCTCAAACGCATCATCGCCGGACAGGGCTCGCGCGAGCACCTCGGGCTGCTGCTCGATGTCGCCAACCGCATCGAGGGCCATACCATCTGCGCGCTTGGCGATGCCGCAGCCTGGCCGGTGCAGAGTTTCCTCAAGCACTACCGGCACGAGTTCGAGTTCATGGTCGACCATGGCGGGCGCAGCATCGTTGCGCCCGACTCGCCGCGCAATGCGCAGGCGGCGGCATGAGCGCCGAGTTCGTCAACGTCGAGGTCAACGGCGTCGCCGTCAAGGCGCCCAAGGGTGAGATGATCATCCGCGTCACCGATGCGAACGGCGCCTACGTCCCGCGCTTCTGTTACCACGACAAGCTGTCGATCGCGGCCAACTGCCGCATGTGCCTGGTCGAGGTCGAAAGGGCGCCCAAGCCCCTGCCGGCCTGCGCCACGCCGGTTGCCGAGGGGATGAAGATCTACACGCGCTCGCCCAAGGCGATTGCGGCGCAGAAAGCCACCATGGAATTCCTGCTCATCAACCATCCGCTCGACTGCCCGATCTGCGACCAGGGCGGGGAATGTGAGCTGCAGGACCTGGCAGTCGGCTTCGGGCGCGACATTTCACGCTTCCAGGAACGCAAGCGCGTGGTGAAAGACCTGAGCCTTGGGCCGCTGGTCTCAACCGACATGACCCGCTGCATCCACTGCACGCGCTGCGTGCGCTTCGGCCAGGAGATCGCTGGTATCCAGGAGCTGGGCACCACGGGCCGCGGCGAGAACATGCAGATCGGCACCTTCATCGAACACAGCGTCGATCACGAGCTCGCGGGCAACATCATCGACCTGTGCCCGGTGGGCGCACTCAACAGCAAGCCGTTCCGCTTCCATGCCCGCGCCTGGGAGATGACCCAGCATCCGCTGGTGTCGCCGCACGACGGTTTCGGCAGCCGCCTCTACGGCCACGTGCTGCGCGGCCAGCTGATGCGTGTGGTGCCGCAGCCCTGCGAGGAAATCAACGAAACCTGGATTGCCGACCGCGATCGCTTCGGCTACGAAGGCCTCGCCAGCGCCGAACGGCTCACGACGCCGCGCATCCGCGCCAGCAACGGCCAGTGGCAGGATGCCGACTGGGACACGGCGCTCAACGCGATGGTCAAGGGACTGCGCTCAAACAACGCACCGGGTGAAGCTGGTGGAATAGGCCTGCTCGCGCATTCATCCGGCACCGTCGAGGAACTCTACCTGCTCGCGCGCCTGGCCCAGGGGCTCGGCAGCGCCAATATCGACCACCGTCTGCGGCAGCGCGATTTCCGCGACCAGGGGGGCGACCCCGCCATGCCGGGCCTCGGTATCCCACTTGCCGAAGTCGACGCCTTGGACGGGCTCTTTATAGTAGGTTCGAACCTGCGCGCCGAGCTGCCGATGCTGGCTCATCGCGTGCGCAAGGCGGCGCGCCGCGGCGGCGCCGTGAGCCTGCTGAACCCGCAGCGCTTTGAATATCTGTTCCCGATCGCGACCACGCTGATTGCCACTCCGGCGCAGATGCTGCGCGAGCTGGCCGCCGTGCTGCGCGCGTCGCTCGAGGCGTCCGCGGGCACGGCGCCCGCGGCGCTGGCAACGCCGCTGGCGGGCGCGCAGGTCGGTGAATCGCACCGGGCGATCGCCGCCTCGCTGGGCCAGGGGAAGCGGGCGATCTGGCTCGGTGCGCTCTCGCTCCGTCACTCGGCCTATGCGGAGCTGCGCGCGCTGGCGCGCGAGCTGGCCCGGGTCACCGGCGCCACGCTCGGGGAAGTGCTGGAAGGTGCCAACGGCGCAGGCGCCTATCTGGCCGGTTGTGTCCCGCATCGCGTCCACGCCGGCATGGTGCGCCCGGCCTACGGCCGCAACGCCAGGCAGATGCTCGAGGAGCCGCTCGCGGGCTACCTGCTGCTGGGTGCCGAGCCCTGGGTGGACGGCGTGCAGCCCAATGCGTTGGGCACGCTGCAGCGAGCGCGCTTCGTCGGCGCGATCAGCGCCTATGCTTCGCCGGCCATGCTGCAGGTCGCGCACCTGCTGTTGCCGGCCGCGGCCTTTGCGGAGACCTCGGGCAGCTACGTGAATCTCGAAGGCCGTTGGCAGAGCTTCACGGGCGCGGCGCGGCCGCCGGGCGGCGCGCGGCCCGCCTGGAAGATTCTGCGGGTCTTGGGCAACTTGCTCGACCTGCCGGGGTTTGATTATCAGTCGTCGGAAATGGTGCGCGATGAGCTGCGCGCCGCCGTTGATAAGGCTCCGCGCCTGGGTTACGAGAGCCGCTTCGTGCCCGGGGCAGCCGGCGTAGTGGAGAACCTGCGCGACGTGCCGATGTACCAGGTGGATCCGCTGCTGCGCCGCGCGCCCTCGCTGCAGCTGACCCGCACCGGTCAGGCTCCGGCCGCGGAGTATCGTTCGTGAGCGGGGTGTCACACTGGCTTGCGGCGCGGTGGCTGGCGTTGCCGGGCTTCGCCCATTCGACCGTGTTCATCCTGGCACTGACCCTGGTGCTGATCGTCTGCGTGGCCTACCTCACCTTGTGGGAACGAAAGCTCATCGGCTGGATGCAGTTGCGCCGCGGCCCGAACCGGGTGCGCCTGTTCGGCATTCCGCACACCGAATACATCGGCCAGCCCTTTGCCGATGTAGTGAAGCTCCTCATCAAGGAAATCGTCACGCCGGCGCGCTCCAACAAGGTGCTGTTCCGCCTGGCGCCGGCGATTACGCTGATTCCGGCCTTTGCCGCCTGGGCGGTGATACCGATCGCGCCGCGTTTCGCGATCGCGAACGTCGACGCCGGGCTTCTCTACGTGCTCTCGCTCACTTCGATGGGCGTCTACGGCGTGATCCTCGCCGGCTGGGCCTCCAATTCCAAATACGCGTTTCTCGGCGCCATGCGCTCGGGCGCGCAGATCGTCGCCTACGAGATCGCCATGGGCTTTGCCCTGGTCGGAGTGCTGATGGTGGCGGGGAGCCTGAACCTGGGCACCATCGTCGACCACCAGCGCGGCGCGCCGTTTCACTGGAATCTGGTGTGGCTGTTCCCGCTGTTCATGGTCTATTTCATCGCCGGAGTCGCCGAGACCAACCGCGCGCCCTTCGACGTCGCGGAAGGCGAGTCCGAGATCGTCGCCGGCTTCCACGTCGAGTATTCGGGCATGGGTTTCGCGCTGTTCTTCCTGGCTGAATACGCCAACATGATCCTGATTTCGGCGCTGACCTCGATATTCTTCCTCGGCGGCTGGCTCAGCCCGCTCGATGGCTACCTGCCCTCCGACAGTGCGATCCGCAACGTGCCGCTGCTGGGGCTGGTCCTCGGCGACGGCACGCACTGGCTGGCGGCGAAAATTTTCTTCCTGTTGTGCGTGTTCCTGTGGCTGCGCGCCACCTTCCCGCGCTACCGCTACGACCAGATCATGCGCCTGGGCTGGAAAGTCCTGATTCCGATCACCATCGTCTGGATCGCCGTGGAAGAGATCCTGGTGTGGTTCCGCGTCGGCCCCTGGCGCGTTTAAAGGGTAAGCAAGATGTCTATCGCCAGCACCATCAAGACCTTCACGCTCTGGGAAATGCTCAAGGGCATGTCGCTCACCGCGCGCACGCTGTTCCGGCGCAAGATCACCATCAACTACCCGGAAGAGAAGGCCCCGCAGTCTGTGCGCTTTCGCGGGCTCCATGCGCTGCGTCGCTACCCAAATGGGGAGGAACGTTGCATCGCCTGCAAGCTCTGCGAGGCCGTGTGCCCGGCGCTCGCCATCACGATCGATTCCGACGTCGCGCCGGACGGGACGCGGCGTACGACCCGCTATGACATTGACCTGTTCAAATGCATCTACTGCGGCTTCTGCGAAGAGGCCTGCCCCGTGGACGCGATCGTCGAGACGCGCATTCACGAATACCACATGGAACACCGGGGCGAGAACATCATGACCAAAGATAAGCTCCTGGCCGTGGGCGAGCGCTATGAAGCCATGATCAGCGCCGACAAGGCGGCTGACGCGCGCTACCGGTAGGCGCGGGAACAGGGGTTCAGTCATGCTGGTAGCAGTGCTGTTTTACACCTTCGCCACCATCCTGGTGGCCGCGGGCGTGGGCGTCATTGTTGCGCGCAATCCGGTGCACGCCGCGCTCAGCCTGGTGCTGTGCTTCCTGACCAGCGCGGTGCTGTGGCTGCTGATCGAGGCCGAGTTCCTTGCCCTCGTGCTGGTGCTGGTCTACGTCGGTGCGGTGATGGTGCTGTTCCTGTTCGTCGTCATGATGCTCGACATCAATGTCGAGGAACTCAAGCGCGGCTTCACGCGCTACGCCTGGCTCGGCTGGCTGGTTACTGCCATCGTGGTGGCGGAAATCGTCGGCGTGATCGTGCAGCGGCGCCTGGGGCTCGATGTCACGCGCGGCGCGGCGCCGCTCCCGGCGGACTACAGCAATACCACCGAGCTGGGTACGGCGCTGTTCACGCGCTATGCCTACGCGGTCGAACTCGCGGCCGTGCTGTTGCTGGTCGCCATCATCGCCGCGATCTCGCTCACGCTGCGCCGGCGCCGGGGCCTCAAGCTGCAGGATATTTCGGCGCAGGTGGCAGTGCGCGCCAGCGACCGCGTACGCCTTGTCAAGATGAAAGCGGAGCCGCGGCCATGATCACCCTTGGGCACATGCTGACTCTCTCGGCCGTGCTGTTCGCGCTGTCGGTGGCCGGCATCTTCATCAACCGCCGCAACGTGCTGCTGTTGCTGATGTGCATCGAGTTGCTGCTGCTCGCGGCCAATTTCAACTTCGTGGCCTTCTCACGCTACCTGGGCCTGGTGGATGGCCAGGTGTTCGTGTTTTTCATCCTCACGGTCGCGGCCGCGGAATCCGCAATTGGCCTGGCGATCCTCGTGGTGCTGTTCCGCGAGCGGCGCAGTATCAACGTCGAAGACCTGAACACCCTGCGCGGCTAGACATGAACCCGAACTTCCTGCTCGCCATTCCGATGCTACCGCTCGCCGCGGCGATCAGTGCCGGCCTGGGCGGCCGCCTCAGTGGACGCACCGCTTCCGCCCTGGTCACCATCGCCGGAGTCGCCGGCGCCTGCCTGCTGTCGATCCAGGTCTTGAACGCGCTGCTGCACGGCGCCGCGAACTACAACGCGACGGTCTACACCTGGCTGCTGAGCGATGGCGTCAACATGCAGGTCGGTTTCCTCATCGACCGGCTCTCGGCGCTGATGATGGTCGTGGTCAC
>JAYTXT010000210.1:0-7732 GCA_043742765.1 Gammaproteobacteria bacterium
CTGCGCCTCGCCCGCTGGTTTGTCAGTCTCAAGGCGCGCCAGCCGGGCGTCGCGCTGCTGCAGCTCGGCCTCCCTGGTGCGTATCAGGTCTTCCGCGGCCGCCAGGTCGCCATGCAGGGTTTCATTTGCGTCTGCGGCGGCCTGCAGCTGCTCGCGCAGCGCGCGCACCACTGTGCCCTGATCGGCCACCTCGGCTTCGAGCAGCGCGGCGCGCCGTTGCGATTCGAGCGCTGTGCTCTGCGCCGCCGCGAGTTCACCGACGCGGTCCAAGGCAGCGGCTCGGCCCGCGCTCAGGGCCTGCGCCTGGGCCTGGGCCTGCTGGCCGTGCTGCGCCAGGCGCGTCTCGAGGACCCGCTGCTGCTCGCGCTGCGCCGCCAGTTGCAGCGCGAGTTCGTCGGCGAGCTGCTCACGCTCGCGGAGCATGGAATCGAAAATATAGCGGCGGCCCTCGGCGTGCTGCAGCGCCTCCTGGTGCCGTGCGACGCGCCGCTGTAGCTCGGCCAGATCGCCCTGGCCTTGCGCCAGTGCCAGCGCGAGTGGCTCGTTCGCATTGACCGGAGTCGCAGCCACGACATTCTGCCGCGCAGGCCGTGCGGCGACCTCAGCCAGTTCACCCTGCGCGAGCTGCAGGCGCGAGCGCAGCTCGTCGCGTTCGGATTCACCCAGGCGCAGCTGCTCGTCCCTGGCCTGCAGGCGCTGTTCGAGCTCGCGCAGGCTGGCCGTCACTGACGCGAGGTTTGCGTGCAGGACGTCGTCGAGTGGCGTGGCGACAGGCGGCGGCGGCATCGCCCAGGTATCCGTGGACGAATCGGCCGGCGGGAGACCCGGCATTTCGGCGGTGTCGTCCGGGTCTGGCGGCGCGTGCAGTGATCGGCGCTTATTGGTGCTCATCGCCCGATCGAGTCTACGCCAAGCCCCTGCTGCCCGGCCCGGCATCAACCAAAACTGAGAGCTGAGTTCTCATGCCCGCTTTGCGGACCCCAAAAGCGTAATCAAATCATCGAATTGCGCGCTTACAGACGCTGCTGTGAGCCGTTCTTCCGCAGGCCCTGCCAGCGGCAGTTCGTGGCACTCGATCCCAAGCTGGCGCGCTGCTTCGAGCGAGCCCGGCGGTGGCGCCGAAAACACCAGGCGGCGCACCAGCGTGTCGGGGCGCAGCTTCGCCAACGCGATGGCGGTGTCCGCGCCCACCCCATGCGCGAGCACGTCGACGCGCCGCTGGCGTAGTGAATCGAGCAGATCGAGGAGCGCGAGTGCGTACTGCTCGACGCCGGCGGGATGGCCCGCGGCATCGGACTGGCCACAGCCAGGCAGGTCTGGTGCGTAAATCGAGCGGTCGGCGCCCACCGGACCCAGCAGCTCGTGGAACAACGCGCCCGCGCCGCGTGTCCCGGGAATGCACAGCAGCGCCGTCGCCTCATCGAAACCGCCGCCCGGCGGCATTGCCTGGTGCACGTGCAGCTGCCCGAAGCGGCAATCGAAGTAGGCGCGCCGCAGTCGCGCGACCGGTCTCACTGGCGCTCACCGGGATCGGCGTGCAGCCGGTGCAGGAAGCGGTGCACCAGCGGCGCGGCGATGACGCCGGCGATCGCCAGCACCGCGATGCCGGAAAACAGCGCGTAGCTGCCGGCGAAAATCTTACCGGCCGCGGTGCCCGGCGCAGCCAGCGGCCCCATGCCGGAGAGGATCATCGCGGCGTTCTCGTAGGCATCGACCCACGCCAGCCCGACGACGTAGTGGTAACCGAGCATGCCGCCGTACAACGCCACCAGGAGGAATACGAAGCCGAAGGCAATGCTGCGCAGTTGCCGACGCAGGTAGTCGTGCAGTTGCGCGAGCGGCTGCGAAACGTGTTCATAATCAAACGACTTTCTGGTTGCTGTCATGATCCGGGTTGATCCGCAATATGCCGCTGGGACGGCAAATGATAGGCCATGCCGGGGCGCTGAGGTAATTTTGATTGCTGCCCGGGCGCGCCGGCAGGCTTGCGGTAAACGTGAATTGACGCTGTAGCCCCGGCAATGTTCACATGGCCGCAATGAACAAACCGTCGAGGCTCCTGTCGCTGCTGCTGTTCGCCGCCATGGCGGCCAACGCAGCTGAAACCGCGGCCGTTGCCAGCACCACGCTACCCGACGACGCGACGCTCGAGGCGGCGGGCGCCCGCGTAGGCGCCATCACCATCCGCGCCGCCGAGATCTTCGATCTCGACGACCCGCGCGAGAACCGGAAACTCTACCGGCTCGCCAATCGCCTGCACGTGAACACCCGCGCCGGAGCCGTCCGCGCCCAACTCCTGTTCCGCAGTGGCGAGCGCTATCAGCGCCGCCTGCTGGCGGAAACGGAACGCAACCTGCGCCAGCTGACTTTCCTGCGCGAGCCGCGCATCCGGCCGGTGGCCTTTCACGACGGCCTGGTCGATATCCTGGTGGAGACGCATGATGTGTGGACGCTGCAGTTCGGCCCGAGCTTCGGGCGCAGCGGCGGCCGGAACGACACCTCATTCGAATTTCAGGACCACAACCTGCTCGGATTCGGCAAAACGCTGATCCTCGGCAACAGCCATGGCGTCGATCGCAACTCAAATTATTTTGAGTGGCGCGACCCGACGGTGTTCGGCAGCCGCTGGAAGGATTCGTTCCGCTGGGCCCGCAATAGCGACGGCCGCGACTGGCGTGTGCAGCTCTACCGGCCGTTCTATGCCCTCGATGTCCGCTACAGCGGCGGCTTTACGGCGCAGGACAGCACCGGCACCGACACGCGTTACCGCCTTGGCAGCGAATACGACCGTTACCGGCATGCGGCGCGACTCCTTGATGGGTACGCGGGCTGGTCACCAGGGTTGCGCTATGGTCATGTGCTGCGCCTCGCCGCCGGCTGGCGCAGCGAGCGCGACCTCTTTAGCGCGCTGTACACGGGAACGCCACCGGTCACCGACACGCTGGCGCCGCTCCCGGCTGATCGCGATCTTGTCTACCCGTATTTGCGCATCGACTGGCTGACCGATCAGTTCAACACCACCCGCAACCAGGATCTGATCGCACGCACTGAAGATCTGCGGTTCGGACTGGCCGCGTCGCTCCAGGTGGGCCTCGCCACCCCCGCGTTCGGTGCCGACCGCCGCGCCTGGGTTTACCTGGGCCGCGCCAACTATGGCTGGCGACTGACCGAGCGACAGCAGCTTTATGCCGGAGCCGGAGCCGCCGGCCGCTCTGAGCAGGGTCGCGCTGTCGACCTGCGCACCAACGCGGACCTCGCCTGGTACTGGCGCACTTCGCGCCGTACCCTGACCCACGTACGCGTCGCCGGCGACGCCGGCCACGCGCTCGATGGCGATCACTATTACCAGCTCGGCGGCGACAACGGTCTGCGCGGCTACCCGTTGCGTTATCAGCTCGGCAATGCGCGTGCCCAGCTCAAGATCGAGGAGCGCGTCTACACTGATTGGTCGATCTGGCGCCTGTTCAATGTCGGTGGCGCCGCGTTCTTCGACGCCGGGCGGACCTTCGGCACCAATCCCGTCGGCGTGCCGCAGCTCGGCTGGCTGCGCGACGTGGGCATCGGGCTGCGCCTCGGCAACGATCGCTCATCGCTCGGCAACGTCATCCATATCGACATCGCCACGCCGCTCAATGGCGAGAATCTCAGCCGGCTGCAGTTTCTGGTGGGGACGGAGGCGACTTTCTAGTCCGGCACGCACAGCACGCCCGGCATCCGGTTTGGGAGCGAGCACTGGCGCGAGGGATAGCCGCTTCCGGATGTGGTCGGGCGCGCCTCGCTTTGCTGCGGCGAACCTTGCCACTCGCTGCCGGAACGGCTTGTAGTCGCAGCGAGAAATTTGAATTGGGCACTGCGTTCCGGCGACGCTCACGGCAAGGCGCCCTCCGACACATCCGGAAACGGCTATCCCTCACGTCAGTGCTCACGCGAGCGCGGAGTCCGCGCGTGCTGCGCGTGCCGGACGCCTCGGCGGGTGGTTAAGGACCCGCTGGCCGGCAGGAATCGCCCGCAAGAAGACTTGCTTACCGGCCCGCGCGGCGGCGATGCGCTCGCGCCATTGCTGCACGTAGTGCACGCCGCGCAGTGCGGCCGGAGTCGCATCGAGCAGCGCAGCGCCTTCCTGCAGCAGACTGGCGCTGCGCGACTTGTCCGTGAGGGACTGCACATACAGCGCGCTGGCCAGCTCGATCGGCACCCATTGGTCGCCGTGATTCCTCGCCGCCAGTTCGCGCCGGAACTGGACCACCGGGCGGATGATCTGCGCGGACTCCGCATTCTTGCCCTGGCGCGCCAGGGCGAGTGCCAGCCAGGTCGACACTTCACTGATGTCGCGGCGATCGGGTATCGCTTGGGTTCCCCAGACTTTGCGCGATGCCAGCGATGCACGTTCGGCGCGCTCCGCGGCTGCAAAATCACCCAGCTCGTAAGCGGTACGGCCGGCGATGATCTGGACGAAGAACAGGCTGATGGCGATCTGCGAAACTTCGAAGTTGCCGTTGGGCTTGATCGCCTGCAGCTGGCTCTCGGCAGCCGCGGCGTAGCCCCGCGCCGCCGCGAGATCCTCGCGCTCCAGCGCTGCGGCGGCCGCTGCGCCCTGGCGCAATGCGTCGACGGTCGCCAGCGACACATTGCCGGACGGCTCGCTGTTGCGGAGCTTCTCCAGGTACGGCACGCCGGAAGCGATGGTCGCGTTGGCGCCGTCGGCGTCGCCGATCTGCGCCTGGTGGAACGCCGTGAAAGCCAGGTCGTACGCACGGATGACGAAAAATCCGGCGCCGCCTACGGTCGCGTGACCGTAGTCATCGAGCGAAGTCTGGTAGTAAGGGATCGACTCGCGCAGCCTGCCCGCCGCCCACAGTGAGTCTCCCAGCGTCTGGTGCGCAACACCCAGGTTGTTCATGCTCGTCGTGCTTTCCGGATCGAGCCTGAGGAGCGTCAACGAAACCTGTTCGGCGCGCTTGATGATGCGCACCGCTTCCAGCGGATTCAGGTCGTTCTGGGCCACATTAGCGAGACTGCTGAGGATCACCTGCTGCGCGTGCAGCGCCAACCGGTAGCCGGGCCGCTGCTCGAGTACCTTGTCCGCAAGCACCACCGCCTGTTCGCCAACATGCTTGGCTTCGTCGTTGCGACCGAGATTGATCAGCGCCGGAACCAGCCAGGCGCCCGCTTCCGCACGAAAGGCGGCCATGTTGAGATTGCTCAGGTCGCTCGCCCCCAGTTCCTCGGCGTAGCGCATGGCCTTGCGCGTGGTACGGACCGCATCTTCGTTCTGCAGGCCATTCAATTGCTCGTAGCCGACCCTCACCAGTATTTCCACGTACGCGCGCCGCGCCGCCGCCGATGCATCGGGCATTTCCGCGAGCGGCCGCACCAGCTCGGCGGCGCGCCGCCCGGCTACCGGGCCGCCGGGATCGTTCTGGTTGTCGAGCACCTGGGCCCGGGCGGCGTAGGCCAGCGCCAGAGCGATGATGGTGGGCTCCGAGCGATCGCCCGCGATGCGTTGCTGTTCGAGTAGCTTTATGGCTTCGGCGGCACTGGCGCCGGCAACATCAAGCTTGCCGAGAATCCGCTGCGCGCGCGCGTAGTGCACCATCGCCAGCGCACCGTTGCGGATGGTCTCCGGGCCCTTTAGCGCCGGCGGTAGAGCGTGAAAATAGTCGATCTGCCGCTTGGTGAATTCCGCCACAACTTTCAGGCGGCCGAAGCTCTCGAGCTCGCGGACGAAATCGTCGGTTAGGTAGCCCAGCAGATGCTCGGATCCGGCCCGCGCCTGCTCGGCCACCTGTTCTGCGCGGTGTGCGCGTTGGCTGCTTACATAGGCAAAGACTGCCGCCGCCACAGCGCCGACCGCGAGCAGTACGCACACGGTCGCCACCTGGCGTGCGCGTACCAGGGCGTGCCGCGCGGCCAGCTCGCGTGCGTGTTGCTCGGCCAGCACCCGCTCGGTCGCTTCGCGCGCCTCGCGCTCCTTACGGAGGTCGCGGCTGGCCTTGACCACGCCGCACAACACGTCATGGGTGAGCTCGACCCGGCGTGCGTCCAGGCGCTCTTCGATGCGCAGCAATCTGCGATTGACCAGCAGCGCCACCGTGCCGGGCGCCGCGCCTGCAGCCGCGAAGTCGCTGACCAGCCGTTCCTCGGCAATATTTTCACGATAGCCCGAGACGGTGAGCAGTTCGTCCTCGATGATCCGCCGCACGGCCGCGGGCTGGTCGGCCAGCGCGCGCTCGTAGAACTGGCTGAGGATAGTCGCGTGCGAGCCGGCGAGCAGGTCGAGCGAGATCTCGGCGCGGTCCTGGGCGATGCGGGCGTCGTTCAATTCACGGCAGATCAGGCTCAGAAGCGAGGGTTCGACCTCGGCGTTGGCGAGTTCCCCGCCGCCGGCGACGAAGCGCACGATCGCGGCAGCGACTTCCTCCGATACCAGCCCCTTGCCCGGTTGCATTACCGCGGTCAACGCCTGGGCCCCAGTCATGGGCGCGAGGCGCAGGCGGTTCTGCGTGATGCTCGGCATCGCCGTCTTCAGGCTTTCGAGCGGCGCCAGGTAGTCCTCGCGCAGCGAGATCAGCACTCGATAATCGCTCCGCGCGAAATCGAACCGCTCGGCCAGGGAATCGTCGGCGTCAAGTTTCGCCTCGAGGGCATTCGGCGGGCGGTTCTCGACCAGGTCGGCGAGATCGGCGATGAACGCAGCGGCGCGCGCGCGGCCGAAATCATCGCTCTGGGCGAGTGTGAAGAGCTCCTCGAACTGGTCGAAGATCAGGAGCGGGGTAAGCGTATTGCCTGTTTCGTCACGCAGCACGTCGTCGCGATGGTGCAGGTATTCCCACAGCGACTCGCCCGCGGCAGCCACACCCACCTGGGTCCACTCGCCCGAGCGCCGCGCAGTGCGCGTAATGGCCTGCTTGATCTGCTCGGCCGGCTCGGGTGCATCGCGGCCGTAGTCGACGCGCACGTAGACCGGGCAGTAACCCTGCTCGCGCAGGCGCGGCACCAAGCCCGCGCGCAGGATCGAGGTCTTGCCCAGACCCGACTGGCCGAACAGCACGGTCAGGAGCTTGCGCTGCACCCGCCGGGCGAGCTCTGCGACTTCTTCGTCGCGGCCATAGAAGAAGGCCCGGGTCTCCTCGGTGAACGAGGCGAGACCCAGCCAGGGATTGCGCTCGTCGAGAGTCGGCGTCGCCAGATCGGCGGCGGCACTGGCAGGCTCGGCGCTCACTGCTGGCGCGCCCGCACAAAGTCTCCCAGCCGTTGCGAAAACTCGGCGGGCACTTCGCCGCCAGGCATCTGCGAGATATGCAGCGCCTTGAACTTGTCCGGCACGTGGGCGTTTGCCGCATCGATCCCGTCCAGCGTCACCGGCAGGATAAACAACGCGCCGTCAGCCATGTTGCGGGCGCGATCGATCGCGTAACTCCATTCGCGCCGGAAATAACCCTCGAGCCGCCGCTCCGTAGTCGCCGATATCGTCGGAATGAAGTAAGAACAGCGCGCGATGTTGCGCTGGATCTTGCGGTCGTAATCGTCGCCGGTTTCCAGACGGTCCATGTCGAACCAGGTGTTGATGCCCGCGGCCTCGAGGCTGGCCTTGATCCGCTGCACGGCGGGCAGGTCCTCGCGCGCATAACTGATGAACACGGCGTTGTCCGGCATCTCGCGCGCGGGCGGCAGGAAGCGCACTGGCGCGGCGGCCGACGCGGCAGCAACTGTGGGCTTGCGGCGTGCGGCC
>JAYTXT010000211.1:0-1948 GCA_043742765.1 Gammaproteobacteria bacterium
GCGCCGCGCCGCACGCCCGTCCCAAGCCAAACGCCTGCAGGCCTGGCGTGCTCGCGCATTGGGCCAGCAGGAGGCCCATGGACGCGAACAGCAGGTAGATCAGGGCCAGGCGTTTGAGGCGTGCGTGTGTCAGTGGGCCCATGCCGCCTTCGCGCGGCGGTACGCCGGGCGCCTGCAGCGGAGCGACGGCGCGCATGCGCCACCGCCCGGGAACGTCGCATGGAGGCGCCATTCGGAAGCATCCGGTGCGTCCTTGCGCGGGCGCACCAGCAGCGGCTCGATGACCGGCAGCGCGGCGATGCGCGCGGTGAGGAAAGCGACGATCGTGCCGCCGATGACACCACACAACATGCCGTTTCTCCCCGTTCGGCCCCGCGCCGGGGGGCGATGTCCTCGCTTGATCGGGGCGTACCGGCGTGCTGCCGGCAAGCTCGCACAAGGCCGCCCGCCGGGATCTCGATCTCGTCGCCCGAGTATAGGGACAAGCGGTGGGACATTTCCTCCAGCGCAAGACGGTGCCGCGCGTCAGCGGAGGGGCACGGCGGGTCGCGTGAGCAGGTAGACCAAGGGCCCAAAGGAGCCGAGCAGCAGGGTGGCGATGATCCACGGCACGGGATTGCGGCCGAGGGCTTTCGCGTCGCGCCACAGCCAGACCAAGGCCAGGCTGAGCGCGATGACGAGATCGCACAGCACCTGCATGCCGGCCGTGCTCCGGAAATGCGGTTCGACGATGCCCCAATAGCCGTGCTGCCAGAGTGCGACGCTGCTCAGGACGGCGAAGGGGATCAGGATCAGGACGACGACGGTACGTTGCATGGCACTTCTCCGCGTGGGTTTGGCAGCAGCCTCGGCCCCCCGCCCGGGGAATGCGCGCAATAACCTCGCAGGTAATGGCCTTGCGGTACGGTCGTGGTTCAATCCCGCCCTGCACGCCGAGACCCTCACCACCACATTGCGCCAGGCCCGCCAGGCCTGTCGGATCAGCCAGTTCGCGGTTGCGCCCCCCGGGCTGGGCCAGCGCGCGCGCAGGAAGGGCCGGGACACCTGGCGTGAACGGATCGCGAGCAGGTGGAGCACGCGCTCCGCGCGGCGCCGGTGCCCAGCAGGGCGATACTGCCGACCGAATGCCACGCGCGGGAACGACTTGCGGGCGCCATCAGTCGGCGCGCTGCCATGCCAACTGCGCGAAGAGGGTTTCGATGTCGATCCCGACGGCGAGCAGTTCATCGCTGCGCCATGCCAGGAGATCGACCAGCCCCGTGCGCGTCCGCTGGCACCACGCGTCCAGCGCCGCTGGATCACCGAGCCGTGCGGCCCAACGGCGGGTAATGCCCACATGGCGTGCTTCGTCGCGATGGATGGCGCAGAGGCCACTGGCAACCAGCGGATTGCCGAGCACCACGGGGGTCTTGCGGATGGCACCCAGGATCTGGCACACGGCGCCATCGAGTGCATGGACCTGCATGCGGTGGTGGAGCGGATCGGGGTGGTCGGGATCAGCGAAAAACCGGCGGGCGACGCGCCGGAAGGCCGGATCCCTGCGCGCCGTAGGCAGCCCATCCAGCATGCGCGCGACGAGGCCGTCGTGGCGCGCCTCGTCTTATGCGATGGCTCGCAAGGACCTCGCGGCGGGCTCGCAGGCGCGGGCAAGACGGGAAAACGCAATCACCGCCGTGGTTTCGCCCAGCCTGAGGATCGAAAGCAGCTCCGCCAGATCCCGTTCGCGCGGGATTTGCCTGCTCGCACAGCCTGACCCGGCCGGTGAGGCCACGGCTTCGCTGATGCATTCGAACCGGGTCATGGCGCTGCTTCCCTGGGTGATTGGTACTTCGGCGCAGCCGCGCAGAAAGTTACAGTGGGGGCAGGCTAGCACCTTGCCGCGCCTTGCCCGCTACACTGGGGGCGCTGCCTTCAATCCACCGGCTGAATCCTGAAAGCGGGATCGCAT
>JAYTXT010000212.1:0-2431 GCA_043742765.1 Gammaproteobacteria bacterium
ATGGTCGCCGGGAACAACAGCAGGCTCGAGGCGAAAATCGGCGGAATCACGCCCGACATGTTGAGCTTGAACGGCAGGTGGCTGCTCTGGCCGGCGTACAGGCGGCGACCGACCTGGCGCTTGGCATAGTGCACGGCGATGCGGCGCTGCGCGCGCGCGACGTACACGCAGAACGCGGTCACGCCCAGCACGATCGCCACCAGCGCGATCGCGAACAGCGGCTGCATTTCGCCGTTGGCGACCGATTCGAAGGTGCGACTGAGCGCGCCCGGGAGCCCGGCGACGATACCGGACAGGATGATCATCGAGATGCCGTTGCCGACGCCGCGCTCGGTGATCTGCTCGCCGAGCCACATCAGGAACATCGTGCCGGTGGTCATGGTGACCGTGGCCACCAGCAACCACTGCGGGCCGGCGTTCAGCACCATGCCGCCGTTCTGCAGCGCCACCGCCGCGCCGAATGACTGGAACACCGCCAGGCCTACCGTGCAATAACGCGTCAGCTGCGTGGTCTTGCGGCGCCCGGCCTCGCCCTCCTTGCGGTATTCCATCAGCGTCGGCACCACCATGCCGAGCATCTGGATGATGATCGAGGCCGAGATGTACGGCATCACGCCCATGGCAAAGATCGACATGCGCTGTAGGGCGCCGCCGCTGAAGCTGCTGACCACGCCGAGGATGCTGTTGGCCTGGTCGGTAAAGAAACGCAGCACCTGCGCCTGGTCGATGCCCGGCACCTGGATGAAGGTGCCGATGCGGTAGACCACCAGTGCGCCCAGCAGGAACAGCAGGCGCGTACGGATCTCGCCGGTACGGCCTGCTTCGGCGAAGGTCGCCGCGGGATTGCTGAGCGCCGGGTTAGCCATCAGGCTTCGACCTTGCCGCCGGCCGCTTCGATCGCCGCGCGCGCGCCCTTTGTGGCACCGATACCCTTGAGGTGCACGGCCTTCTTGAGTTCACCCGATAGTACGACCTTGGCGCTCTGGGCAAACACCGAGACAATCTGCGCCGCCTTCAGCGCCGCCAGGTCGATCACTTCGCTCTTGACCAGCGCCAGCTCATGCAGCCGCACTTCACCGCGCAGCGCCTTGATGGCGGAACGGAAGCCGACTTTGGGCATGCGGCGCTGCAGCGGCATCTGCCCGCCCTCGAAGCCGACCTTGTGATAGCCGCCCTTGCGCGCGCGTTGGCCCTTGACGCCGCGGCCGCAGGTCTTGCCCTGGCCCGCGGACGCGCCGCGCCCAACGCGTAGCCGCGGACGGCGCGAACCCTCGACCGGCTTGATGGTATTCAGTCGCATGTCAGCTTCGCTCCACCTTCAGCATGTGGGAGGCCACGTTGATCATGCCGCGGTTTTCCGCGGTGTCTGCAACCTGGACGCTCTGGTGCGGGCGGCGCAGCCCCAGGCCGCGCACCGAGGAACTGATGTGCTTGAGCTGCCCGTACAGGCTCTTCACCAGGGTCACTTTCACTTTGCCGCCCATCGCCATGATCTCACCCGAGTATGTCTTCGAGAGTCTTGCCGCGCTTGGCGGCGATTTCATCCGGCGAGCGCACGCTCGCCAGCGCCTTGACCGTGGCCCGCACTACGTTGATCGGATTACGCGAGCCGTAGCTCTTGGCCAGCACGTTGCGCACGCCCGCGCACTCGAGCACCGCGCGCATACCGCCGCCGGCAATGACCCCGGTGCCGCTCGAGGCTGGCATCATGAGGATGCGCGTCGCGCCATGCTCGCCTTTGACCGCGTAGTGCAGCGTATCGTTCGCCAGGCTCACGTTCACCAGGCTCTTGCGCGCATGCGCCATAGCCTTGGAGATCGCCACCGGCACTTCACGCGCCTTGCCGAAGCCGAAACCGACGCGGCCGGCGCCATCGCCCACTACCGTCAGCGCGGTGAAGCCGAACTGCTTGCCGCCCTTGACGACCTTGGCCGTGCGGTTGACCGCGACCAGCTTTTCCATCAGGTCGTCGGCGCTCTGATTTTTCTCGTTTCTTGCCATGTAATGCTGTGTCCTGGCGAAGCCCTAGAATTCAAGCCCGGCTTCACGGGCGGCGTCGGCCAGCGCCTTGACGCGGCCGTGATACTGGAACCCCGAACGGTCGAACGCGGCCTTGGCAAAACCCGCGGCCTTGGCGCGCTCGGCGATCGCCCGGCCGACCGCGCGCGCCGCCTCGATGTTGCCGGTGTACTTCAAATCCTTGGCCACTGCCTTCTGCACAGTGGAGGCGGCGGCCAGCACCTGCGAACCATCGGCGGCAAACAGTTGCGCGTAGATGTGGCGAGGCGTGCGATGCACGGTCAGCCGCGGCGTGCCGGTCTCGCGGATCTTGGCGCGGGTCTTGATGGCGCGCCGCGTGCGGCGCTGTTTCTTGGTGATGTTCATTGCCGGTGTTCCTGCGAACTACTTCTTCTTCCCTTCCTTGAGGGAA
>JAYTXT010000213.1:0-1782 GCA_043742765.1 Gammaproteobacteria bacterium
TCCTGAAAAATACTGGTGCGAAAGAAGAGACTCGAACTCTTACGGGTTGCCCCACTGGCTCCTAAGGCCAGCGCGTCTACCAGTTCCGCCACTTTCGCCGCGGGAGCCCTGCCGGGAACCCTGCCAATCGCCGGCGGGCCTGGCCAGCCCGCGATTATAGCGTAGCCCGTCCGGGCGCGAGGATTCAGGATCGGTTCAGCTTCATTGCGCTGAAATAGGCCTAACCGGGCCCACCCCCCCCGGTATCGAGCCCAAAACCCGTGGATCCAAGCGTACAGATCATGCTCAGAACCGCCCTCAAGGCGCCCCCACCCAGGCCTGCCCCGCGCGCAGCCCGGCCCTCAGGACCCACCGTGGCCGAGCGCCGTGCGCGGCTCGTGGTCCAATGTGCCTGTGAACTGCTCGGGATCAGCGTCGCCAAGGCAGGCGAGGAGCTGCGCCTGCCGCTCTCGGTGGACGAGTTTGCAACGGAGTTGCACCGCCGGTACGCGGCCACGCATCCCACGCTGATCTACCGGACCGATTCCACGCTCGAGCGCGCGCGCCTGGCGCGCGCTCAGTTTCCAGAGCTCCCCAGGGTGGTGCTGCGCCAGGGAGCGCCGCCGCGGGACGCGCGCCCGGCCGGCAGGCCACCGCCAGCCGCCAGGTAGCGCGGCAACCCTACCTCGCCCCTGGAGATCGCACGTGAAAGCGTGCGTCGTGCGTGCGGAAATGTTCGGCAAACCAGGCGCTCAGCCGGCTCGTGAACAGGTCCTGGTCAAACCCGGCCTCGTGCTCGACCGTATCCATGATCTGGCGGATCTCATCGAGCAGCCGCTCATGATCGCGCTTGTGCACCCGACGCTGATCGTACTCGAGCTGCAGCATCAGCCGCTCTTCCAGGGCGAAGTGCGCGGTCGTCCGGGCATAGATTTCGCCCAGGGCCGCCATGACCTCGGGTCCGCTGGCGTCCGCGATCGCGCTCCTTTCCAGCGCGCCGTTGATCAGCCCGATCAGCTGCCGATGCTCGTGATCCACCTCGGGAAGGCCGGTGGAAAACTCAGCCCGCCATTCAAGGTTTTTCATGGCAACGCTCCGCTCATCGGAATTCAAAACCACCCTGCGCATCGAATTCGATGACCAGGTTCTGCCCGGGGCGCAGCTCGAGCGTGCGCGTGGCGGCATAGTCAAAGCCTGCCGGCCGGCCCGAATCACGCAGCCGCGCGCGCAATTGCTGCGTGCCGGCAGGCACGCGAAAGCGCCGGTACAGGCTCGAGGTGCCATCTTTCCAGAGCCCTGCAGGCTGGCGGACGCCTCGGTAGACCAGGGTGTTGTCCAGGTCGAGTTCGACCAGCACCGGCCAGCGATCGCGCGGGCAATCCCAGGGGCGCTGCATGTTCGGTTGCCGCGCCGCGCGCTCGGCTGCCGTGAGGGCGCGGCATTCCTGGCGGTGTTTGCCCGCATGGGTGAAGCTCAGGGTGATGAGCGCCTCCTGCGGGCCGAGCAGGCGAATCGACGGCGAATTGGACAAGCCGCCGATCAGCCCACCCACCGCGAGCAGCAGCAGCGCCTGCGCCGCCAGCCGCACCGGGCGTGGCCAGGGGGTCGCGCGCGCCTGCCATACCTCGCTCCTGGCGGCGACCGCGCCGCGTTGCGGCGGCGGCAGCCTGTCGAGCGCCTCGAGGAACTGCCGCAAGGCACGCTCATGCACGACCGGCGCAAGTGCGCCCGCCCACGACAGCGCGATCCGTTCGCGCGGCACGCGTTCGCGCAACTGCGGATCACGCTCGCCCGCCACGCGCT
>JAYTXT010000214.1:0-8169 GCA_043742765.1 Gammaproteobacteria bacterium
CGAAGCGGGCAACACGCGCGAGCTGGTGGCGGCGACCGATCGCTTCGCCCGGCGCGGCAGGCACCGCTAGGCGTCGCGCAGCCGCCCGGTCAGCGCGTCCGCCGCGTCGGTGATGCCGCGCGCGCGCAGCCAGTCGCGGGCCTGCTGCGCGTCCTGTTCGAACCAGGCACGGGTGCTGCCCAACCTGAAGCTGTAGCCCCATTCATCCATGTCGCGCCACGCGCCTGCCACGCCGAAGCCGCGCACCAGCGCCGCCAACAGCACCTGCAGATAGCACACCGCAAGCTCCTCGACGTCGTCGCCGCCGGCGTCGCGATCGAGGCCGACGCGCCGCTCCGGGCTCATGCAGATGAAATGCGCCGCTTCGTGCAGGATCGAATGGAGCGGCGTGTCGGAGCGCGCCAGCAGCGTGCTGCCCTGCAACCCCGCCTCGCTCTCGCCCCAGTAGGAGCCGGGAATTTCCGCGCCTGGCGCCACTTCGCGCAGATCGATCCGGTAGCTCTGCAGGAGCCGCGCCACGGCGCTGCGGTCGGTATCCGCCAGCCGCAACATCGATTACGGTTCCTTGAGCGCCGCCAGCCGACGCATGAGCAGCGCCACCAGGTCATCCGCGAGCGCCTGGCGCAGCATATCGCGCTCGCGCTCCTTGGCGAGCAGCGCGCGCTCATCGAAACTGTATTCGCGCGTCACCGTGTGCACCTCGGGCGCCAGGAGTTCATGCCCCTGGTAGTCGATTGACACCTCGACGCGGTAGCTGAGCACATAGGCGGTCGGGATATTGAACTGCGACACCGTCAGCACGCGCTCGGTGCTGGAGTCAGCGCTGATGCGAATGGTCGCGGCGCTGCCAGGCTCGCCATCGAGCCGCGTGCCTGCGCTCAGGAGCGCGGCGCGCAGCGCGGCGTAGAAATCGGTCTGCGGATCGGCGCTGAGCAGGCGGGCGCTGGCGAGCGAGCGCGGCAGTTCGTGCCGTCCCTGCAGGTGGAAGCCGCAGCCGGCGAACAGCAACGGCGCCAGCGTGAGCGCCAGCAACTGCCAACGGCGCGTGCGGTTTGGCGCGCGCATCAGACCACGATATTGAGGAGCTTGCCGGGCACGTAGATCACGCGGCGCGGCGGCGCGGCGCCGACGAAGCGGCGCACGGTCGCGTCATTCATCGCCGCCACGCGCGCGGCGGCCTCATCGGCCGCCGCCGCCACCTGCACCCGGCCACGCAGTTTCCCGTTGACCTGGACTATAAGCTCCACGGTCTCCTGCCTCAGCGCCGCCGTATCAGGCAGCGGCCAGGATGCGTCGATCAGCGCGCCCTCGTGGCCGAGCCCATGCCACAACTCATGACAGATGTGCGGAACCATCGGCGAGAGACACAGCACAACGATCTCGAGGGCCTCGTGACGCACCGCGTGCGCCATCGCCCCCGGCGCGTCGTAGCGCGTCACCGCATTGAGCAGCTCCATGCACGCGGCGATCGCCGTGTTGAACACCCGGCGCCGCGCGATGTCGTCGGTGACGCGCTCGAGCGTGTGGTGCGCCTGGCGGCGCAGGTCGGCGGTGGCCGCGCCCAACGCTGCCTCCGCCGCAATCGGCAGCAATCCCTGGTGCGGGCTCACCGTCCCGACCGCCACGTGCTCGTACACCGCTTTCCACAGGCGCCGCAGGAAGCGGAACTGTCCCTGCACGCCTTCCTCGGACCACTCGAGCGTCTGCTCGGGGGGCGAGGCGAACATCATGAACAACCGCGCGGTATCCGCGCCGTACTTCTCCACCATGCTCTGCGGGTCGACACCGTTGTTCTTCGATTTCGACATGGTGCCGAGGCCGCCGGGCTCCACCGGCTGGCCGTCAATGAGCCACACCGCACTGGTCCGCGTGCCGTCGGCATCCAAACGCGCCTCGACCTCGGCTGGATTGAAAAACACGCGCCGGCCCGCCGCCGGCTGCCGATAGTAGATCTGGTTGAGCACCATGCCCTGGGTAAGGAGCTTGCCGAAGGGCTCGGCGAGCTTGACCAGCCCCAGGTCGCGCATCGCGCGGGTCCAGAAACGTGAATACAGCAGGTGCAGGATCGCGTGTTCGATGCCGCCGATGTACTGGTCGACGGGCAGCCAGTACTGCACGCGCTCGTCGACCGGCGCGGCATGCTGGCCAGCGCTGGCAAAGCGCAGAAAATACCAGGACGAATCGACGAAGGTATCCATGGTGTCGGTTTCGCGGCGCGCGGCCTGGCCGCAACGCGGGCAGGCGACGCGCAGGAACGCCTCGCACTTCGCCAACGGATTGCCGGAGCCGTCGGGCACCAGGTCTTCCGGGAGCCGCACCGGCAGGTCCGCCTCGGGCACCGGCACTTCACCACATCGCGTGCAGTGAATGAGCGGAATTGGGCAACCCCAGTAGCGCTGGCGTGAGATGCCCCAGTCACGCAGACGCCATTGCACGCGTTTGCGGCCGAGGCCGCGCTGCTCGAGCGCCGCACTGATGGCCTCTACGGCGGCGTCGAATTTCAGCCCGGAAAATTCGCCGGAATTGACGGTGATGCCGTGGGCGGCGTATTCGGGCAGCCAAGGGGCGCCCACCTGTTCCCAGGCCGCGCCCGCCGGCCGGACTACGGTGCGCACCGCAAGGCCATGGCGCCCCGCGAATTCCAGATCGCGCTCGTCGTGCGCGGGCACGCCCATGACCGCGCCCTCGCCGTAGCTCATGAGCACGTAGTTGGCGACCCACACTTCGATCAGCTCGCCGCTCAGCGGCTGGCGCACGTGCAGGCCGGTCGCCATGCCGCGTTTCTCCATGGTGGCGACGTCGGCTTCCATGGTACTGCCGCGGCGGCACTCAGCGACGAAGGCCGCCAGTTGCGGATTGCGCGCGGCGGCCGCGGCGGCGAGCGGGTGCTCGGCCGAGACCGCCGCAAAAGTCACCCCGAAGAGCGTGTCGACGCGCGTGGTGAACACCTTCATGGCGCCGCCGGCGCCGCCGAGCGCCGCAATCGTGTCGTCGGCATAGGGAAAGGCAACTTCGCAGCCCTCGCTGCGGCCGATCCAGTTCGCCTGCATGGTGCGCACGCGTTCGGGCCATTCGTGCAGGCCGTCGAGCGCAGCGAGCAACTCCTCCGAGTAGGCCGTGATGCGCAGGTAGTACATCGGGATTTCGCGCTTCTCGACCAGCGCGCCGGTGCGCCAGCCGCGACCGTCGATGACCTGCTCGTTGGCGAGCACCGTCTGGTCGAGCGGATCCCAGTTGACGACGCCGGTCTTCTTATAGGCGATGCCGCGCTCGAGCATGCGCAGAAACAGCCACTGGTTCCAGCGGTAGTAATCGGGGTCGCAGGTCGTGAGCTCGCGGCTCCAGTCGAGCCCGAAGCCGAGCGCCTGGAGCTGCTGCTTCATGTAGGCGATGTTCTCGCGCGTCCAGCGCGCCGGCGGCACGCCGTTGGCAATGGCGGCATTCTCGGCCGGCAGCCCGAAGGCGTCCCAGCCCATCGGCTGCAACACGTTCAGGCCCTGCATGCGCATGAAGCGCGCCAGCACGTCGCCGATGGCGTAGTTGCGGACGTGCCCCATGTGCAGGCGGCCCGACGGATAGGGGAACATCGACAGGCAGTAGTACTTGCCGCGGCCCGGCTGCTCACGCGCCACGAACGTGCCCTGCGAATTCCAATAGTCCTGGGCAGCGCGCTCGACGGCGGCCGGTTCATAGCGTTCTTGCATGTGCGAGGCGAATCACCCTGCCGGGCGGGTAGCAACGCCTAAGGATACACGAAGCGGCCGGGCCGCCCGCGCAGGCCGGCCGCTTCGCGTCCAGTCGATTGCCTAGTCGAGCTGCACGGTGACGATGCGTTGCTGGCTCACGCCCTGCGAGGGATCGTAACTCTGCACCAGCAGGGCGATCGAACGCCCCGCCTTGCGGACTGCTTCGCGCAGTGCGGCGACCGAGGTCACGGGCGTGCGGTTCGCGCCCAGGATCACTTCTCCCGAACGCAACCCGGCTTCCGCTGACGGACCGTCAACGTCGGTCACCACGACGCTGCCGCCGGTGTGCAGCTGGGTTTTTTCCGCGGCGCTCAGCTCGCGCACGCTCAGGCCCAGCGCGTCGAGCTTGTCGCTCTCCTTGCCGCTGCCGCCGCTGCGCGCCACGCTGGCCTTGTCCTTGAGTTCCTCGACGACGACGCTGATCCGCTTGATGCCCTGGCCGCGCCAGACCTCGAGTTCAGCCGCAGTACCAGGCCTGATGCCGGCAATCAGCGCCGGCAGCTCCGAGGACTGCTCAATCTTGCGGCCGTTGACACTGAGGATGATGTCCTCGGGCTTCACGCCCGCCTTGTCGGCCGCAGCGCCCGGCACGACCGAACTCACGGCTGCGCCGCGCGGACGATCAAGCCCAAAACTTTCGGCCAGCGCCGCGCTCACCGGCTGGATGCTCACGCCGATCAGCCCGCGGGTCACGTGCCCGGTGCTGACGAGCTGCTGGCGCACGTTGTTGGCGATGTCGATCGGAATCGCGAACGACAGGCCGGCGTAACTGCCGGTGTTGCTGTAGATCTGCGAATTAATGCCAACCACCTCGCCGTTGAGGTTGAACAGCGGCCCGCCGGAATTGCCCGGATTCACGGCCACGTCAGTCTGGATGAAGTTCACGTAGTTGTAGGCCGAGCCGCCGCGCACCTCGCGCCCAAGCGCGCTGACGATACCCGCGGTCACGCTGTTCTGGAAGTTAAAGGGTGACCCGATCGCCACCACCCACTCGCCCGGCCGTAGCTTGCTCGGGTCGCCGATGCGCACCGTCGGCAGGTTTTTGGCTTCGATCTTCAGCAGCGCAACGTCGGACTTGTCATCGCTGCCGATCACCCTGGCCTGGAACTCGCGGCGATCGGTGAGGCGCACCGTCACGCGCGTGGCGTTGTCGACCACATGCGTGTTGGTGAGGATGTAACCGTCGGCACTGACGATGAAACCTGAACCCACGCCCTCCTCGGGCGGCGCGTCGCGCGGCCGCTGGTTCTGGAACTGGCGGAAGAAATCGCTGAACGGATCGTTGTTGTCCGCGAAGGGATTGCTGGAACCCAGCCCCCCGGCGCGTTGGCGCTTCTCGACCACCGTGACATTGACTACGGCCGGGCCCACCTGCTCGACCAGGGTCGCGAAATCGGGCAGCCCGCGCACCAGCGGCGCGGCCGGCACGGTGGTGGCCGTTTCCGGGGCCGAACTGGCAGCCGGCGGCGGGGCGACGGCGGCGGTCGAGGCCTGCGGCGCGCAGGCCGTCAGCAACGTGGCCGCGAGGACGATACCCGCGAGGCGGGGGGCGATAAACTCATGTGACATATCTGCAATGCTCCAACACTAGGTGTTCGGTAGATCAGCCGGATTGACGTGCCGCCGGTTGCGTGCGGCAACCGCGGCCAGGGCAGCGGCCAACAGGATTACCGCCCAGTTGCCAACCCTTGCATAGGGGGGTAGACCGCTGCGGGGCACGACGGTTCCGCGCAGGACCGCGCTCTGGTAGCCAGGTGCCGCGGCCAGCAACTCGCCGTGCGGGCCAATGATGGCCGAGACCCCGTCATTTCCAGCCCGCAGCAGGTAGCGGCCGGCCTCGAGGGCCCGCATGCGGCTGATCTGCAGGTGCTGGAAGCGCGCCGGCGAACGACCAAACCAGGCGTCGTTCGTGACGTTGACCAGCAAGTCAGCACCGGCATTCATCGCCAGCAGCGCGCTGCCAAAGGCATCTTCATAGCAGATCGAAGGCGCCAGGCGCAGGCCACCTGCCAGCAGCGGCGCCTGGTCAGCGGCTCCGGCCCTGAAGTCGGAATACGGCAGGCTCATCAGCCGCAGCCAGCTGCGCACGAAAGCGGGCACCGGAAAATATTCCGCGAACGGCACCAGATGCCGCTTGTCGTAGAAAGCCACGCCCGTGGTCAGCGCGATGATCGAGTTGTAGTAGTCCTCGCCGTTGTCGGCGAGCCTCACCACGCCCATGACCACGTCGGCATCACGGGCGCGCGAACTGCCCTGGATCTGCGCGAGGTAGGGTGCGATCTCGTTCGCCAGTTCCGGTATGGCCGCTTCCGGCCACACCACCAGCCGCGCGCCCGCCGTCCGATCGTTGAGCGCTCGGTACAGGGCCATGGTGGGTTCGCGGTTGTTGAGCTGCCACTTCTCGTCCTGCGGAATGGCACCCTGGAGTATCGCCACCGGCACCGGCGCTCCGGACGGGCGCGTCCAATCCACCCGCGCCAGTGCCGCCCCGCCAGCCCAGAGCAGGGCGAGCAGCGCTAGTGGCGCAAACCGTGCGCGTCCGCGTCCGTGCCAACAGGCCAGCAACGCGCCAGCCTGCACCAGCAGCGCCGCGGACAGGCCGTACACTCCAAGGACCGGCGCGAAGCCTGCCAGCCAGGTGTCGGTCTGCGAATAGCCGAGCGATAGCCAGGGGAACCCGGTCAGGAACCAGCCGCGGCACCACTCGCCGAGCAGCCACAGCGCCGGCAGGCCCGCACACCAGCGCCAGGCGCCGCGCTCGGGCAGTACGCGCGCGACGAGCCAGCCAAGCAGCGCCTGGTAGCTCGCCATGTAGGCAACCAGTAGCAGGATCAGCACCACCGCCAGCCAGGCCGGCGCGCCGCCGAAGCCGTGGATGGAAATGTACAGCCACCAGGTGCCTTCGCTGTAGGTGCCGAGCCCGAAGCACAAGCCCAGCAGCGCGGCGCGGCGCGGCGCGGCGCCGTCCCACAGCCGCATCAGCGCGAGCGGGCTGGCGATCGCCAGCGGCCAGAAATCAAAGGGCGCGAAGGCCAGCGGCAACAAGGCGCCCGCGCCTAGCGCCAGCAGCAGCGGCCACCAGGCTGGCGCGCCCGCGCTGGGCGCCCGCTCGCTCACGGTGCCAGCGGCGCGACGCGCACCGGCGTGACGCGCAGGCTGTCGATGCGCCGCCGGTCGGTGCGCAGCACGCGGAACTCGTAGGCGCCGATCGTCACGCTCTCGCCGCGCCGCGGCACACGCCCGAGCTGCTGCATCACCAGCCCGGCGACGGTGTCGAATTCGGCGTCGTGGAAGTCGGTGCCAAAGTGTTCGTTGAATTCGGCGATGCGCGTGGCCCCGCGCACCAGGAACTGCGCCTCGCCCTCGGCGCGGATGTTCTGGTCTTCCTCGACGTCGAACTCGTCGTCGATCTCGCCGATAATCTGCTCGATCACGTCCTCGATGGTGACGAGCCCGGCAACGCCGCCATATTCGTCGACCACGATCGCCATGTGGTTACGGTTGCTCTGGAATTCCTTGAGCAGCACGTCGAGCCGCTTGGCTTCCGGCACGAACACCGCGGGCCGCAGGAACTCGCGCATGTCGAACTTCGCCGCGGCCTTGGCGCCGGCGGCGCGCAACAGGTCTTTGGCCAGCAGGATTCCCACCACATCGTCGCGATCACCGTCGAGCACCGGAAAGCGTGAATGGCCGGATTCAATGACCGCCGGCAGGATGCGCGAGAGCGGATCATCGCGACGGATACACACCATCTCGGCGCGCGCCACCATGACATCGCGCGCCTGCAGCTCGGCCATGGTCAGGGCGCCCTCGACCATGGCCATGGCGTTGGCGTCGAGCAGGCCGCGCTTGGTCGCCTCGCGCAGGAGTTCCAGCAGCTGGGCGCGTTCCCGCAAGCCCCCGGCCAGCGTGCGCGTCAGGCGCCCGCGCCACCCGCTGCCCGGTTCCTTCGCTTTCGGTTTCACCATGTCTCACACGCTCCGATAGGGATTGGCCACGCCCAGGGCGCGCAACAGCCGCGCTTCGCGGCGCTCCATGCGCCGCGCGTCGACCGCGCGCTGATGATCGTAGCCGATGAGGTGCAGCGCGCCATGAATCACCAGGTGCATCCAGTGCGCGCGCTCCGCCTTGCCCTGTGCGCGCGCCTCGCGCCGCAGCACCTGCGGACAGATCACGAGGTCGCCCAGGAAAGCTCCGAAAGGCGGCCCTGCGGGGGCGAGCGCCGCCGCTGGCGCCGGAAACGACAGTACATTGGTCGCGTAGTCTTGGCCGCGATAGCGCTGGTTGAGGCTCCGGCTACGCGCCGGGCCGACCACCAGCAGCGAAATCTCCCCGCCGCGCGCCCGGCGGCCGAGCGCCAGTTCTACCCAGCGTTGCAGCGCCGCGGCGCCTGGAATCCGGCCGTGCCGGGTGGCGCGGCGCA
>JAYTXT010000215.1:0-2560 GCA_043742765.1 Gammaproteobacteria bacterium
AGCGGTTGGCCGTCACGTTTGAGAGCCGAATACATGGGCGGGATCTGCTGTTGGCGGCCGCGCTGGAGCGCCAGTGCGGCGGCGATCAGCGCGGTGTCCAGGGGCGGGATGGGGCAACGCTCGATGATCTGGCCCTCGGCATCGCCGGTTTCGGTGCGTTCACCGAGCCGCATTTCAACGCTATAGGCCTTGGCCCCGGCCAGCAGCGCACCGGCCAGTTTGGTGGCCTCGCCTATGCAGATCGGCAGCATGCCGGTCGCGAGCGGATCGAGACTGCCGGTGTGCCCGGCTTTCGGGCGCCCGAGCAGGTGGCGTACACGCTGCAGGGCAGCGTTCGAGGTCAGTCCAAGGGGCTTATCGAGCAGCAGGATCCCGCACAGCGCGGCTGTGTCAGGACTCATCGCCCGGCACCGTGCCAGCTCCGGGACGCGCGGCGGCGGCGTCTTCCAGCGCTTTGTCCGTGGCCACAGCGGTATTGATCAACAGCGTCAAGGATTGCGCGTGTTCGAGCGCCGTGTCGAGCAGGAACTCCAGCCGTGGCGCGTGGCGGAGTCCGAGCTGCCGCGCGACCTCGCCGCGGAGGAACCCGGAGGCGCTCTTCAACCCAGCCAGCTGTTCGGCGGGGTCGCGGCCCTTGCCAAAGGGCAGGAACCAGACGCGCGCCGCGCTCAGATCCTCGAGCAGCGACACCGCCGTGATGGTCAGGTTGCCGACGCGCGGATCCTTCACCGCGCGCGGCAGCAGCGTCGCCAGCGTGCGCTGCATCTGCGCCTCGATGCGCTGGTGACGCGAATTGTGCTGCGGCATGGGCTGGCGCCGGTTCCTCGGCCTACTGGATCGTGCGGATAATTTCAGTGCGCGAATAGCACTCGATCTGGTCGTTGGCCCGCACGTCCTGGTAGTTTTTCACGCCGATGCCGCACTCGGTCCCCGCACGCACTTCGCCGACGTCGTCCTTGAAGCGCCGCAGCGATTCGAGAGCGCCCTCGAATATCACCACGCTGTCGCGCAGCACGCGAATCGGATTGTTGCGCTTCACGGCGCCCTCGGTCACCAGGCACCCGGCCACGACCCCGAACTTGCTGGAGCGGAATACATCGCGCACCTGGGCCACGCCGACGATCGTTTCCCTGATCTCGGGCGCCAGCAGGCCGCTCATGAGCTGCTTCACATCGTCGATGGCTTCGTAAATGATGCTGTAGTAGCGGATCTCGACGCCGGTCTCCTTGACCGCCTCGCGCGCGCCGCTGTCAGCGCGGACGCTGAAGCCGATGATGCGGGCCTTCGAGGCTGCGGCGAGCTGCACGTCGGAGGCGGTAATGCCGCCGACACCGCTGGCGATGATGCGTACCGCGACTTCGTCAGTTGACAGCTTGTTGAGGGCGTCGCGCAATGCTTCCGCACTGCCCTGCACGTCGGTTTTGATGAGCACCGCGACCTGGCTTACCTTGGCCTCGCCGAGCGTCGAGAACACGTCCTCGCTCCGTGCACCCTGCTTGGCCAGCTTGACATCCCGCGTCTTGCCGAGGCGATGCACCGCGACTTCGCGGGCGCGGCGCTCGTTCTCGACTACCAGCAGTTCATCGCCGGCATTGGGTGCGCCGGAAAGCCCCAGCACGACCACCGGGACCGACGGCACGGCTTCTTCAACCGCGTTGCCCGCTTCGTCGAACATGGCGCGCACCCGGCCGAATTCGCTGCCCGCCAGGATGTAATCGCCCCGCTTGAGCGTGCCTTTCTTGACCAACGCCGTGACCACCGCGCCACGGCCTTTTTCCATGCTGGCCTCGACCACGAAGGCGCTCGCCGGTCCGCTGCGCGGCGCCTTGAGCTCGAGTACTTCCGCCTGCAACAGGATGGCTTCCAGCAACTGGTCGATACCAGCGCCGGTGCGCGCCGAAACGTTGACGAAAATATTCTGCCCGCCCCATTCCTCGGGAATAACTTCCTGCTTCGCCAGTTCGTTGCGGACTTTTTCCGGATCGGCGTCCGGCTTGTCGACTTTGGTGACCGCGACCACCATTGGCACGCCGGCGGCGCGCGCATGCTGGATGGCCTCGATGGTCTGCGGCATGACGCCATCGTCAGCCGCGACCACCAGCACGACGACGTCCGTGACCTTGGCGCCGCGGGCACGCATCGCCGTAAACGCTGCGTGGCCCGGGGTGTCGAGGAAAGTGATCATGCCGCGAGCCGTTTTCACATGGTAAGCGCCAACGTGCTGGGTGATGCCGCCCGCTTCGCCCGAGGCCACCTTGGTGCTGCGGATAAAATCGAGGAGTGAAGTCTTGCCGTGATCGACGTGGCCCATTACCGTGACCACGGGGGCGCGGGTTTCCTGGAGTTCATCGGCATTGAGGCCCTGCAAATCAGCCTCGATCTGTTCTTCCTGGACCGCCGTGGCAGTGTGCCCAAGCTCCTCGGCCACGAGGACCGCGGTGTCCTGATCGATCGCCTGGTTGATGGTGGCCATCACGCCCATGTTCATGAGCACCTTGATGACTTCCGTGGCCTTGATGGCCAGTTGCTGCGCCAGGTCCGCCACCGTGATGGTATTGCC